>NZ_JAQFUL010000230.1:0-500 GCF_027716265.1 Bacillus cereus group sp. Bc031 | reverse complement strand
GTACTCCGTAGGCGAAACCGGCATGGTCGGTTCTCCGAAGCGTCGTGAAATTGGTCACGGTCGTCTGGCGAAGCGCGGCGTGCTGGCAGTCATGCCGGATATGGACAAATTCCCGTACACCGTACGTGTGGTTTCTGAAATCACCGAATCTAACGGTTCTTCTTCCATGGCTTCCGTATGTGGTGCTTCTCTGGCGCTGATGGACGCAGGCGTGCCGATCAAAGCTGCCGTTGCGGGTATCGCAATGGGTCTGGTGAAAGAAGGCGACAACTTTGTTGTTCTGTCTGACATCCTGGGCGACGAAGACCACCTGGGCGATATGGACTTCAAAGTGGCGGGTTCCCGCGACGGTATCTCTGCACTGCAGATGGATATCAAAATTGAAGGTATCACCAAAGAGATCATGCAGGTTGCTCTGAACCAGGCTAAAGGTGCGCGTCTGCACATCCTGGGCGTGATGGAACAGGCTATCAACGCGCCACGCGGTGATATCTCTGAAT
>NZ_JAQFUL010000229.1:0-512 GCF_027716265.1 Bacillus cereus group sp. Bc031 | reverse complement strand
TGTCAACAACGATTCAAATTTCCCCAATTTCAACGAAATGAAATTCCCCATTATGAACGGCTAAATCGTTGTTTGGGCAGGATAAATTCCTGCTTTTTTCTTTTCTCGCAAACGGTAGGAGTCACCCTTGATGTTAAATGTAATCGCATGATGTAAGAGGCGATCCAAGATAGCCGTTGCCAATACATCGTCACCAAAAACTTTTCCCCATTCAAGGTACGATTTATTAGATGTTAAAATCATTGCTCCTTGTTCGTATCGCTTTGAAACAACCTGGAAGAAAACATTGGCGGTTAGTTCATCAAAAGGAAAATAACCTACTTCATCTACAATTAACACGTCTGGACGACTCCAACGATTTACGAGTCGCTGGAGTGTCCCTTTATCATTGGCCTTGCGGCACTGAGCCACTAAGTCGTCGGCCGACAAAAATAGGGCTGTATATCCTTGGGTAATCGCTTCAATCGCAAAGGAGACGGCTAAATGAGTTTTTCCTACACCCGGAGGACCCA
>NZ_JAQFUL010000228.1:0-517 GCF_027716265.1 Bacillus cereus group sp. Bc031 | reverse complement strand
AGCGTCAAAGTCCACTTTACCGATGGTGGTGTGGATGATGCCGTTTTTGTCGTTACGGTAACGAACCTGGCCAGCTTTAGCGTTTTTAACCGCTTCAGCAACGTTCGGCGTTACAGTACCCACTTTCGGGTTTGGCATCAGGCCGCGCGGACCCAGAACCTGACCCAGCTGGCCAACAACGCGCATTGCATCCGGGGAAGCAATAACAACGTCAAAGTTCATTTCGCCTTTCTTGATCTGTTCAGCCAGATCTTCCATACCTACCAGCTCAGCGCCTGCAGCTTTAGCAGCTTCAGCGTTTGCACCCTGGGTAAATACGGCTACGCGAACGGAACGGCCAGTACCGTGCGGCAGTACAGTTGCACCACGTACGTTCTGGTCAGATTTACGAGCATCGATGCCGAGGTTAACAGCAACGTCCACGCTTTCTACGAATTTAGCAGTGGCCAGCTCTTTCAGCAGAGCGATAGCTTCGTTGATGTCGTACTGCTTAGTAGCATCAACTTTGTCACGGATC
>NZ_JAQFUL010000227.1:0-530 GCF_027716265.1 Bacillus cereus group sp. Bc031 | reverse complement strand
GCGTACCTAAATCAAGGATTTGAATTCCAAAAAATGTCTTAACGTGGGTTTTATGTCATTTGGTTGGCGGGACCCCAGAAATAAAAAAAGCGATTGGTAGCAACTAAAGCTATCAATCGCCAGATATTTTAACTAAGTTAGTAATAAGATCTAAAAGTTCTTTTTGCTTCTCAGGTGATTTCGTTTTAACTTGCATCATAAGTTTTTCCCATTCATCTTTCGCAGCGACATCAGGATTCTTTTCATCCGATTCGCCTAACACATAAGAAACAGATACATTAGCAAGTTTTGCAATTTCTAAGCTCATCTTTTTAGATGGGCATTTTGTACTTTCTTCATTTTCCCACATTGAAACTGCAGATCGACTCTGCATCCCTAAAGCTTCAGCAAATTCTCTTTGACTAAGTTGTAGTATGTCAGTCCTTATCTCTTTAACACGTCTAGGGGTAGCGTCACACATCCATCAACTTAACGTATATTTTTATATAAAATGCGGTCTTTCCACGTAGTTTTTTATTATCTTTTATAGA
>NZ_JAQFUL010000226.1:0-554 GCF_027716265.1 Bacillus cereus group sp. Bc031 | reverse complement strand
TGCCGCCCTTATTTCCAAGGGGATGGATATCGGTACAGCCAAGCCTGATGCAGATGAATTACAGGCCGCGCCGCACCGGTTGCTGGATATCCGCGATCCGTCCCAGGCGTACTCTGCTGCGGATTTTCGCCGCGATGCGTTAGCCGAGATGGCCGATATCACCGCCGCGGGGCGTATTCCGCTGCTGGTGGGCGGCACAATGTTATATTTCAAAGCCTTGCTTGAAGGGCTGTCGCCGTTACCGTCGGCAGATCCGGAAGTCAGGGCCAGAATTGAGCAGCTGGCGGCAGAGCATGGGTGGGACGCGTTACACCGACAGCTTCAGGAAATAGATCCGGTGGCTGCGGCGCGTATTCATCCAAATGATCCGCAAAGACTTTCCCGGGCACTGGAAGTTTTTTTCATTTCGGGTAAAACTTTAACGGAGCTGACGCAAACGTCAGGAGATGCTTTGCCGTATCAGGTGCATCAGTTTGCTATCGCCCCGGCGAGCCGTGAACTGCTCCATCAGCGAATTGAGCAGCGTTTTCATCAGATGTTGGCTTCAGGTTTTG
>NZ_JAQFUL010000225.1:0-569 GCF_027716265.1 Bacillus cereus group sp. Bc031 | reverse complement strand
CATAGCCATCAAGTTTAAAAAATAAGTCCGATGCCTTTTGGCATCGGACTTATTTTTTAAAACTTGAGAGTAGAAGAGTGCGGTTTTGGACATACTCAAATAAGACTCTCTGAATTTCGTATTTTTTATACGGCTTTGTGAAGTCTTTTCGTACATTCTTGAGTGATACTAAGGATATCGAACGGTGTACGACACTTATACCTTCGTGCTTTTCGTCCGTTTTTGACAAGATCTTGAAAGAGCCTGGTTAGCACTGATACAGGATGTTGAAAGGTTGTGAAAAGCACGTCGTGTATACTAGAGAAGTAAATTTTGACGATATATGTACACTTATACTCACTCACCTCTTTTTGTTTTTTCTCCCATATAAGTCTTCTCATTCGATATGTAATGCTAGCTACCAAACACAAACCAATTAATTGCCCATATAAATGACATTGAAATCGTTCCAGTTTCACAGGTTTCACTTCATGAATTTTAAAAATAGACTTCCATGTTTTAAATATAATTTCAATTTGCCACCGTAAAGAATACAGTTCATATACTTCATTGTGCGGAAGGTGTTTACT
>NZ_JAQFUL010000224.1:0-592 GCF_027716265.1 Bacillus cereus group sp. Bc031 | reverse complement strand
CACATCCATCAACTTAAGGATTTAGACTATTCTTAAACTTAAAAGCACGTTACTATTCTCTTATGTTAATGAGAAAGGGTGACGTGCTTTTTATGAATATGCATCAAAAACAAGAGCTGTCTTTATTTGCCGAAGAGTTATATCGATATATGTCTCCCGCTACACTTAATCAATTAGCTATAGAAGCAGGTGGAATGA
Source organism: Bacillus cereus group sp. Bc031 (assembly GCF_027716265.1). Taxonomy (NCBI): domain Bacteria; kingdom Bacillati; phylum Bacillota; class Bacilli; order Caryophanales; family Bacillaceae; genus Bacillus; species Bacillus cereus group sp. Bc031. The sequence goes on along the minus strand of NZ_JAQFUL010000224.1, from coordinate 394 downwards.
AACGAAAACGTAAGTGCCATGGGCACCATTTTTTATCTTTGTGTGTATGGTTAAATCAACAAATCGCTACAACCTCTCTTACTCAACTTTGTAGTCAATTAGAAACTTCAACAGGAATTTTATTAAGTCCTGAGGGACTGAATCGACGATTTAACTCGGCTTCTGTAGCCTTCTTTCGAAATGTATTTACTACACTTCTACAAGCTAAAATTGGAGGATCATCTACAATTTCTCATTCTCTTTCTGCTTACTTTAAGCGGATTCGCATCCTTGATTCTACAACCTTTCAAGTTCCAGATCGATTCGCAGCTACTTATCCTGGTGCCGGAGGCTGTAGTCATACAGCTGGTGTGAAAATTCAATTAGAGTATGACTTGTTGAGCGGAGAGTTTTC
>NZ_JAQFUL010000223.1:0-596 GCF_027716265.1 Bacillus cereus group sp. Bc031 | reverse complement strand
GTGAAAGCGGCGGTCTCAAGTATCTGACGATACACCATATCTTAAAGATGACTTCCGAGTCATGTTTAAGATATTGCTCTTTAACAATCTGGAACAAGCTGAAAATTGAAACATGACGGCTGAAATTTGTCCCTCCGTAGAAGTGCCGGGATAAAGAGTAACCTGTCATAGAGTCTCTCAAATGTTTGCAGCGCGAACGATGGAAACATCTTCGGGTTGTGAGGTTAAGTGACTAAGCGTACACGGTGGATGCCTAGGCAGTCAGAGGCGATGAAGGGCGTGCTAATCTGCGAAAAGCGTCGGTAAGGTGATATGAACCGTTATAACCGGCGATTTCCGAATGGGGAAACCCAGTGTGATTCGTCACACTATCATTACGTGAATACATAGCGTAATGAAGCGAACCGGGGGAACTGAAACATCTAAGTACCCCGAGGAAAAGAAATCAACCGAGATTCCCCCAGTAGCGGCGAGCGAACGGGGAGCAGCCCAGAGTCTGAATCAGCTCGTGTGTTAGTGGAACGGTCTGGAAAGTCCGACGGTACAGGGTGATAGTCCCGTACACCAAAATGCACAGGTTGTGAACTCGAAGAGTA
>NZ_JAQFUL010000222.1:0-655 GCF_027716265.1 Bacillus cereus group sp. Bc031 | reverse complement strand
CATGCCCATCAACTTAAGAACGAAAACAAAATGAACTTTCGTTCAAACAAACTAAAAAACACGTAATGTACTTTTGGTATTGAAAAGTACACACACCAAATAAACTCTAACGAGTTTCATTTTAAAAATTATGCAGCTTTCTTTTGTTTTCCAAACCCATTATACTCATAGACAACACCCATAATATCAAAGATAGTTTTCTTCTCATATCGATGAGATTTCCGTCCATTCTTCTGTAGGAGGTCGAACAAACGGATTAAAATCTTTGTTAGATTTTGGGTGTTTCTCTGTATCGCTTGATATAACAGCGATACATGATCTTGAATCATCCCAATGGCTTTATATTCACTTAATTCTCTTTTGTTCTTTTGCAAAAGAAGTTTACGCATCTTAAACATCGTAGAAGAACAGATAAAGATGGCAATAAGTCTTCCATACACATGACATTCTAATCGCTCTTTTTTGATAGTTTGCCAATGATGAATTTGAAATAAGGATTTCCACGTTTTAAAAATAATTTCTATTTGCCAGCGAAGGGAGTAAAAGTCATGTATTTGTTCCATCGGAACAACTCCTTCAGGCGTATTTGAGACATATATGTTGATACCCGTTAATCGTTTACTCTTTTCTGAAAATGTAATACCCTTTTTACTTT
>NZ_JAQFUL010000221.1:0-664 GCF_027716265.1 Bacillus cereus group sp. Bc031 | reverse complement strand
AAAATAACTATTTTGTTATAAAACTAAATTATCGTTTTAATAGTGATAGATCATAATTCGATTCAATGAATTCAATGCATAACGTCTTGGCAACTCCATTCCCTAACCTGTCGTAAATAAGTTCCATGTCAGCTCTACTGAAGTTTGTCCCTAACAACTCGTTGAATCTTTGTAAAACGATTCTTGCTTTGTAGTCACTTAAACTCTTCGTAATCGGTCTTGATAACCACGCCATCATCTTGCATTTAAACTCTAAAACCGTCACTTTACCTTTTCTAGATCCTTCTTCATTGAATCCCGTTTCGTTAGCTGTAATTTCCATCTTCCATTCCCCTTTTCGATTAAAATAACGCTTTTGTACTAAAATCACCAAAACGTTGGAAACTGTTCATCGATAACATCCACAACGAACTGTTTATTACGTTGCAACCAACTCTGAGCTTGTTTCAACGCTCCTCTTCTTTTCATAGCTCCCTTATCGATAAGAAATTGCTGATTGATTTTAATATTTGCTTCCTTGTAATAGTGATAATTAATGTGTACTTTGATTTCAAGTTGGTCTTTTTCATTTACAAACCTAACCGTTAAGTTCCCAATCTTTTTAAATCTCGCAATGTCTAGATGCATATTGACCACCTCCGTTTTTCTACAAAATTCAAATTTG
>NZ_JAQFUL010000220.1:0-672 GCF_027716265.1 Bacillus cereus group sp. Bc031 | reverse complement strand
TCCAAGTATTAATTTACGGGTCTCTTATTAAGGGAATTTAAAGCTGAAATAACAGCTTAAATATAATATACGAGGAGTACATAATATGAAATTAGAAAATGGATGGGAAACGAGCTTTTTAGAAGTCGTACAAAATAGCGAATTTAAGAAAGAGGCACTTCTTAGCCAATTACTTTTTGCAGATAGTGAAGAAGTTGAGGAGCTTGTAGATGATTATGGTTATGAAGAAATCATTGACCGCGAACATGATGATGAATTAGCTGATATTTTAGGAGAAGAACTTTTTAGTGAGATGGAACGACACGTATTCTTATCTTCACAGTCAGAAGAAAAACTTATTTCATTCGTAAATGGATTAGGTTTTCATGTGTTAGATTGGATCGTTCTTCTTGAAACAGAATTTGGCATCGATAGTGCACACTTTACGTCGGATGCTGTGAAAATGTTAGAAAAGCGTTTCAGACAATTTCCATACATAGAAGATAAAACAATTTTTGACATGACATTTGGAGAAGCAATGGATGTATTAGAGTCTATTACAGGATTACAACTGAAAGAAAAGATGAATGTATAATGTAAAAAAAGAACGTGAGACTTAATCCGTACCCTTTGTAAAGGACATTTTAAAAAAAGTTAGGCGGCATCAAGAAGATGATTTCTGTATTCAACAGG
>NZ_JAQFUL010000219.1:0-687 GCF_027716265.1 Bacillus cereus group sp. Bc031 | reverse complement strand
TTCTCATTAACATAAGAGAATAGTAACGTGCTTTTAAGTTTAAGAATAGTCTAAATCCTTAAGTTGATGGATGTGTGTGGCGGTACCCCTATAATCACTACTTATCTCAATTTCATACATTTCGGCTAATACCTTCATACATTTATTTCTTACCCTATTTATTTCAAGTACAATATTATTAATATCAAATTTTAAATCCCTAAAATATATTATATTGGTATCCCAAGTATAATAACGAAATGGTCTATAAATATATTCGTTATAATTTTCTTCTGTTCCTATACCTGCATCTGTGTAAATTTCATCATCTTGAATTCTTTTTTCCCATTGTAATAATCGCTCATCAAAATGTTCAATATGATTCCTGACTTGTCTATCCTTCAATAAAGAATCATCATTAATATCCAATAAATTCCTAATTAATTCTCTATCTTCACCATATTTTCGTCCCCATAAATACTTAGAAATGTTAGCAGTACAACTCAACATTGATTGAGCATAACACCAAAATTTAGCTCCACTTACAATACTGTCACTAGCAATTTCATCCATCTTCTCATATGAGTAAAGTGCAAACTCACATTGTTGATGAATTTGTAATAAATGGGGTAGCACCACACATCCATCAACTTAACGTATATTTTTATATAAAATGCGGTCTTTCCACGTAGTTTTTTATTATCTTTT
>NZ_JAQFUL010000218.1:0-705 GCF_027716265.1 Bacillus cereus group sp. Bc031 | reverse complement strand
GAATTTATATTTTCTAGACATAATAAAACCGCACCTCCAATTGTTAGTTATTTGTCTAACAAATTGGGTGCGGTTCACAGCAGGGTGGTTCTCGCTTTTTTGTATACAGAAATTAGCCACGGACCGACGTATCTTCTACCGATGACAACGCCAGCTCCGGTTAGGATACCATACACTAATTTAATGACAAACATCGCGATCATGTTATCACCTCCCCCTTTTTTCAAAATGGAAGAGATGATTACCACACCTACTAGTTATAGCTTATTAAGTTACAGTTTAATTGTATTATGTTTTAAAATAGGGAACAAGACAAATGGATGAAAAGCCCTAGCGTTCAAACTCAACCCCCCACTGAAAGGCTTTATCTCAGTAGGGGTAGTTGACTCCTTGTTAAATAAACATAACTAAAAAAATAAAGATACTGATAACAATATCCAAATGAAATACACGGCAGAACTAGAAAAAGCAATAAATCAACAAGAACAAACAGCTGCGTTATGTATAGAACTTCAAATACTACACTTGTATGAAGAATGTATCGGTTTTGATATTATCGATCCATCTTTGTATGGCCATGAAATATTAGATTCTTTAAGTGAGCGTTAGAAAGAAGGAGGACTCGATTATAAAATGTACCCTATAGAATAGACACTTAAAAAAAAGTCTATTCTATAGGGTCTTTCTTGTATAATGAGAGAAAAA
>NZ_JAQFUL010000217.1:0-710 GCF_027716265.1 Bacillus cereus group sp. Bc031 | reverse complement strand
CGCTTTACGCCCAGTAATTCCGATTAACGCTTGCACCCTCCGTATTACCGCGGCTGCTGGCACGGAGTTAGCCGGTGCTTCTTCTGCGGGTAATGTCAATTGCTGAGGTTATTAACCTCAACACCTTCCTCCCCGCTGAAAGTACTTTACAACCCGAAGGCCTTCTTCATACACGCGGCATGGCTGCATCAGGCTTGCGCCCATTGTGCAATATTCCCCACTGCTGCCTCCCGTAGGAGTCTGGGCCGTGTCTCAGTTCCAGTGTGGCTGGTCATCCTCTCAGACCAGCTAGGGATCGTCGCCTAGGTGAGCCGTTACCCCACCTACTAGCTAATCCCATCTGGGCACATCCGATGGCAAGAGGCCCGAAGGTCCCCCTCTTTGGTCTTGCGACGTTATGCGGTATTAGCTACCGTTTCCAGTAGTTATCCCCCTCCATCGGGCAGTTTCCCAGACATTACTCACCCGTCCGCCACTCGTCACCCAAGGAGCAAGCTCCTCTGTGCTACCGTTCGACTTGCATGTGTTAGGCCTGCCGCCAGCGTTCAATCTGAGCCATGACCAAACTCTACAATTTAAAAGTTTGATGCTCAATGAATTAAACTTCGTAATGAATTACGTGTTCACTCGTTGAGACTTGGTATTCATTTTTCGTCTTGCGACGTTAAGAATCCGTATCTTCGAGTGCCCACACAGATTGTCTGATAAAT
>NZ_JAQFUL010000216.1:0-731 GCF_027716265.1 Bacillus cereus group sp. Bc031 | reverse complement strand
CATTGACACTTACCGCTAATTTTTCCTTTTCCAACAATCGCTTTGCAAATTACTCCAAACATATGTGTTTCCTATTCGAATGAATATAAGAGTAAAGTACATAATAAATATGAAATATACCTTCAACCTTCAACTGTTACCCTTAAAAAGAACCCTATCCAACATTAGGGTTCTTTTTTCATACCAAGCCAAAAATAAAAAAAGGCTTATCCAGTTATATACACATTTTTGTCCCCTGCATACACTACTTATGTACAACTGCCTACTTGATAAATTGCCATACAACAGAGTGATTGAAAGGGGATTTTATGAATTATTCATTTAATAAATCTGATAAATTAATCCCTTTTAAAAAGAACTACGGGTGTTCAAAAACAGCCTGTAGGGACCCTTGTAGTTCAATACCAATAAAAAAGTCAAAATCCTATATAGTGGATTTTGACTTTTTTATTGGTATCCCTCTTGTTTTTGGGTGTGAGTGCTGGCTGGGGGTTTGGGGGCTAGCCCCCAGGAACTTAACGTAATTTTATATGGCATTAGTGAAATTCTTGAACGATAGATCAAGGCGGTTCGGCAGGTACAATTGCTAGTCCAAGTCGTGCAACTTAAATCCTCGTTTTTGGTATGTTCGGCTTGGCGACATGCTCACACCTGCCGAATTTCACTATGCAATAGCAAAAGAGTGGAGATTTTTTGAGTGGTTTTCTCAAAAAATACTACTCGACTATTGC
>NZ_JAQFUL010000215.1:0-762 GCF_027716265.1 Bacillus cereus group sp. Bc031 | reverse complement strand
TTTCGAAACGATTATCTGTTATTTTTGGGGAATTTAAAACCGTTGTTATTGGGTATTTTACAATCGTTGATTACATAATCGTCCCGCCACAAACATTTTCATTAAAACTATTAGCATATACTCCATTTGAGTAATAAAGAGTTCTTTTAAATTTACCATTAGAATACTCATAAGGAATTGAGCATGCTGCTTGCTTCGGAGAACTCACAGCTTTTTGCGTATCAGCTGAAGCCGCTCCAATTCCTCCTGTTAATGCAATACCAGTTGCTAATAGCCCTACTACTAATTTCTTGAACATAATAAATCCCCCTTTAATAGTTTTTATAACTTACAACTTAAATGTATCACTTTTGTAATTTATGTAAATATCTTGAATATGTAGAAATATTTATTTAACTTTTGGTAATATTAGGATTCCATTTTATCAAATGAAAAATAGAGGAATTTAGAGAAGTATGTAGCAATGCATAATAAAGTGAAACTTTAATCAGTGGGGGGTTCTTTATCCTCCACTGATTATTAGTTGAACCAATCGGACTTTTATGGGCAGTTGATCCCCCACCTAACTTCTTTGCTTTCGCTGGAGGATTTGCTTTATTAGTTGTATTATTTATTCTATTAATCATTATCGGATGCAGTTGTTTCTGCTAAAAAACTATTAGAAAAGGTACCTATATGGGCATAGCCACATGCCCATCAACTTAAGAACGAAAACAAAATGAACTTTCGTTCAAACAAACTAAAAAACACGTAATGTACTTT
>NZ_JAQFUL010000213.1:0-843 GCF_027716265.1 Bacillus cereus group sp. Bc031 | reverse complement strand
ATAAACAAAGAAGAGCCTGATATGGCTCTCAGGCTCTTCCCTCAATAGCAAAGAGTAAGTCTTTTAATTACTCTTCTGCTTTATAATACACCAAGTTTGTCTGTTTGTGTAGAAAAATGTCGAAATATGAAATATTTCATATCAGATTATAAAAACGCTATTTGAGTAGAAAAGGAGAATAGAGAAATGACATATGGCACGGGTGATATTATTCGATTCAAAGATGAAAAGATATATGGTCTTTTTGAAATTACGGGTGTTATAGAAGAAGATACTTATCAATACACAGTCACAAGTGACGAATGTGATACAGAGTATTATGCGAAACATAAAGATTTAATCTTTGTTTGTCATAGAAGTGATCGAAAGGACTTATAAAACTAAACAAAAATTTCATTTTGTCATAAAAAAAGGCGGTTGTTTCTGCAACCACCTTTTTATAAAACAGAGCAACTTTTTCAAATATAAATTATGAATGATATTAGAAAAAGTTATAGGACTTAAGCCTATTTTTATAATTAAAGTGACGAGCTCAAATTATAAGAAAGGACTAGTTTATAATACGAAATATTGTTTGGAATGGTTACTAATAAAAGAACAGCTAGCAAAGGCTAGCTGCTCTGGTGAATAAGAAGAACACAATGGTCATTCGTATTCAACCTTGGTGTACTTATAGTATTAGCATGTTTTAGAAATTTATTCAATAAAAGAACAGCTAGCAAAAGCTAACTGCTCCAACCATGGAATGTGGTTCGAAATGGGGTGTCTACACATGCCCATCAACTTAAGAATTTTCACTACCCCCAAGTGACAAAAAACGTTATTCTTTCTAAAAAGCTAGCT
>NZ_JAQFUL010000212.1:0-869 GCF_027716265.1 Bacillus cereus group sp. Bc031 | reverse complement strand
CGAGCTCCGATAGAATATCGAATCTCGATGGCTGCTTAGTCTTTTTAATGCTGTCTACTTGACAGGGATAAGACCAAACAGGGGCTTTTATCGTATTATTCTCCTAAGTCTACGTTGTGATAAACTTGTTGTACATCTTCTAAATCTTCTAATGCATCAACCATTTTTTCAAATTGTGCTTGTGCATCTTCAGGAAGTGTTACATCGTTTTGTGCAAGCATTGTTAATTCGGCAACTGTAAATTCTTCAACACCCGCATCTTTAAGAGCAGATTGTACTGCATGGAATTGATCTGGTTCAGCATACACGATAACAGCATCTTCTTCTTCAAGTATGTCACGTGCATCCACATCTGCTTCCATTAAAATCTCAAGAACTTCATCTGATGTTTTCCCTTCAAGGCCGATAACAGCTGTTGCATCAAACATGTAAGCTACAGAACCGTTTACACCCATGTTACCACCGTTTTTGCTAAATGCAGCTCGTACATCTGCTGCAGTACGGTTTACGTTGTTTGTAAGTGTATCTACAATTACCATAGCTCCATTTGGTCCGAATCCTTCATAACGAAGCTCGTCATAATTTTCTTCTGAACCACCTTTTGCTTTTTCAACTGCACGATCGATAATTGTTCTTGGAACATTGTATGTTTTCGCACGTTCTAATACAACTCTAAGCGCTTGGTTTGATTCCGGATCTGGCTCGCCTTGTTTTGCCGCTACATAAATTTCACGTCCAAATTTCGCGTATATACGGCTAGTATTTGCATCTTTTGATGCTTTTTTATCTTTAAATAGAAATAGGTAAGACTTTGAGGTTATCTCCATCTTTTCCCCTTCTCCACACCGTACGTGAGACTTTCACCTCAT
>NZ_JAQFUL010000211.1:0-892 GCF_027716265.1 Bacillus cereus group sp. Bc031 | reverse complement strand
AATGATATGTTATATCGAAAGAACTTTTACTATGGGATGGGCTAACCTTTTCAGTTAGCAACGTGTCGCACTATTATTCCATTTACGACCCATACTTTCCACTCTCTTTCCCGTTTTAAATCTACATAAAAATATTAATATGAAATATCATGTGTGTTCAACACATTTTTAAAAGAAATATAAAAAGTTCATTTTTGATTCATATTACAGACATAATATAAATCACTATCATTTTGTTCTTTCGACAAGTTATATTATACATGAATTCCTACGTTTATTACGAATTTTAGAAGCACATAACATAATTTAGCAAAAAAATTCTACCATTTCACCAACACACTATTTATGCTTATTTTGTAGTGTGATGAAAATATAAAAAGACTCTACACATTTGGTGTAGAGTCTTTTTATTACGCCGTTCGTGATACCGATGGTCGGGGTCGAACCGACACTCCCGAAGGAACACGATTTTGAGTCGTGCGCGTCTGCCAATTCCGCCACATCGGCACAAAAGAAAAGGCGGCAACCGGATTTGAACCGGTGATAAAGGTTTTGCAGACCTCTGCCTTACCACTTGGCTATGCCGCCATATAAAATTTTACTGGAGCGGAAGACGGGATTCGAACCCGCGACCCCAACCTTGGCAAGGTTGTATTCTACCACTGAACTACTTCCGCAAAAATGGCTGGGCTAGCTGGATTCGAACCAGCGCATGACGGAGTCAAAGTCCGTTGCCTTACCGCTTGGCTATAGCCCATCGAATTCTTACTTAATTATATGTAAGTATCCATTAGATTATTTATAATTTTTAAAATAAAAATGGGGCGACTGATGGGAATCGAACCCACGAATGCCGGAGCCACAATCCGGTGCGTTAACCACTTCGCCACAA
>NZ_JAQFUL010000210.1:0-963 GCF_027716265.1 Bacillus cereus group sp. Bc031 | reverse complement strand
GAATAGGAAACACATATGTTTGGAGTAATTTGCAAAGCGATTGTTGGAAAAGGAAAAATTAGCGGTAAGTGTCAATGGTAAGCGGACTGGAAGGGGTCAGCGGTTTGTGCTGATCCATGAAAGGAGCATTAAGGAATTGACACGTGCAATTGATTCTTCACCCTCTTGGCCTGTCAAAACGTCAAACGTTTTGGCCTGCCAACCGGCGAGGGAGTCCCTCAAGGATTGAGGGGTTGGGGAGTTCGATTGATGGGGTCAAGGGGAAGAGTTCCCCTTGTAGGTTCGGACAAAGTCCGAGGTTTTTTTGCCATGCAAGGCATGGTTTGGCGAAGCCAACGAGCCTCGCAGAGCACGTCCAAATGAAATTTGGTATAACGTGCTAGACCAAATTATTGGATTCTCTCAATCTTCGTGCTATGCTGATTACCAAAAGGGGGGCTTACTTGTGGCTCATGTAGAAAAATATACAAAAGGCAGCGTACAAGGATTATCGATTCATTGGGACAGAAAAACAGAAAATCATTCGAATCAAGAGATTGATAATGAGCGGTCAAATTTAAATTATGATTTATGCGAAAAAGAAGGAGATACACTTTCCCGCATGAATGATCGATTACGTGAAGTACATTGTTTGAATCGGAAAGATGTAAAAGTTTGTAGTGATTGGGTTGTTACGTTACCAGAAAACTTGAAGGGGACTTCAGAAAAAGAACAACGTGAATTTTTTGAAAAAACCTATGAGTTTTTAGCGAATCGTTATGGCGGTGAAAAAAATGTATTGTCCGCTAACGTACATAAGGACGAAACAACACCTCATATGCATTTTGCTTTTATGCCTGTTGTTTGGGACGAAAAAAAACAACGTGAAAAGGTTTCAGCTAAAGAAGTTTTAACAAGAAAAGATTTAAGAACATTTCATCAGGATTTAGATGAATTTTTAAAAAAAGAACTGCCACATATCTA
>NZ_JAQFUL010000209.1:0-1012 GCF_027716265.1 Bacillus cereus group sp. Bc031 | reverse complement strand
CATAGCCATCAAGTTAAGAAAATGAATAAAATTTAACTAAATGGGTCATCCTTCCATGCATACCGCATGGAAGGATGACCCATTTTATGTCTAAAATTAATGATGTTACACAAGAAGAGTTACGTTTACTAGGTGAAGAATTTAAAAGTAAATTTTCGATTCACCACTTACAACTACTAGCAGTTAAAACTGGAATGATTCGACGAAAACGAAAGTGTAGAGCACAAGACCTCGTTTCATTATGCGTGTTTCTCAGCCAAGCAATTGGGACAGAATCCCTAGTTAGTTTATGTGCGAAACTAACTAGAGCTACGGGAATCCAATTATCTAGTCAAGGTCTGAACGAACGATTTAATGCACAGACTGTACAATTCTTAAAGGAATTGTTTTTACAAGTATTTCGAAAGAAGTTTTCTCCAATGACTCCTTTATCTAACCGTTTTACACGTATCCGTATACTAGATTCAACAGCCTTTCAGCTTCCAGCTCAATATGCATCTTCTTACAAAGGGGTAGGCGGAGGTGGTTCAGAAGCTGGTGTGAAAATTCAATTAGAGTATGAACTGATTTCTGGAGAATTTTTAGAAACAGCTGTAAGAGATGGAACAAGTAGCGATTGCCGTTATGGACAGGAACGTACGCAAACATTAGAGCCAGGGGAACTTTCTCTTCGTGATCTTGGTTATTTTTCTATTTATGATTTAGAAAAAATTGCGGATCGAAAAGCATTTTATGTGTCACGTATTCGCTGGAATACACAAGTCTATCAAAAAGAGAAAGGTGGAAAATGGACTCTTCTCGATTTAGAAAAATTGACGAAAGATCTATCTGAAGGACAAATACTAGAATTACCGGAAATCTATATAGGACTTCACCAAAAACATAAAACACGCCTTGTCATATATCGTCTAACACAAACTGAGTGGACGAAACGTTTGGAACATCACAAGAAAGCGAAAAAGAAGATGCCGAAATATGCAAGCCGTATCAACCTTCTTATTACGAACGTATC
>NZ_JAQFUL010000208.1:0-1042 GCF_027716265.1 Bacillus cereus group sp. Bc031 | reverse complement strand
GAAGAAAATGAAGTGTTTTCTATTATCATGCGCCCATAGCTCAGTCGGATAGAGCGGTGGTTTCCGGTACCACGTCTTATATATGACAAAGGAAACCAAATGTGCTTTAGGGTGCGGTATAAAGCTGTTTGTCGGAGTTTTTAACGCTTAACTTGAGCGGGAACAAACCGCAAACGTCCTATGTAGGCATTAGCGAATTATTGTCGCATAGTAAAAAGGTGCTACGTGTAACCAAATGAAGATAATGATAGTACATATGCGGAGAGCTTCCGTCTGAAATTCGTTTCAGATAGGGGGCTCTTTTTTTATTATGTCTAAAAGTATACGAGTAGTAAAAAGACGAAGAGAAGTAGTTGATTTTATTGGTACTGCGGAAGCACTAGACACAGAAGCGGCGATAGCGATTGCTGCGCAGGCATTTCGGGCAGAGGGATTTAGAAAGCGTACTATAGATGATTACAGCAAGCTCTTTCGTTATTTCATGCGAGAATTGAACATTGAGAAAGTCGAGATCATTACGGCGGCACATGTACAAATGTATATTAATAAGCTGCTTAATCGAGAATTAGCACCTGCCACTGTAAATATTCGCATATCGGCGTTGAAGTCGGTCTTTAAGCGATTGAATGAGCAGGGCTACATTAAAAGCAATCCCGCTGTAGACTTTGTAAAGTTACGTACCGATGAAGCGCCGATTTTTACGCTAAATCATAATCAGATAAAGCGCATTTTTCGTGTGGTAGATAAGACGACCTATGCAGGCTATAGAGATTACTGCGCCATGCTGCTTATGTTGCACTGCGGGTTGCGTGTAAACGAAGTAAATCAGCTAGAGGCTAACGATATAGATTTTGATAACCTTACGATTATGTTAGCAGGCGCTAAGAATAAGAACCGTAAAACTAGAGCTGTACCTATGACGAAGAAGGTAGCGGAAGAGCTACGAATGCTTATAGGGGTCCTACCACACATCCATCAACTTAACGTATATTTTTATATAAAATGCGGTCTTTCCACGTAGTTTTTTATTATCTTTTATAGA
>NZ_JAQFUL010000207.1:0-1063 GCF_027716265.1 Bacillus cereus group sp. Bc031 | reverse complement strand
CACATCCATCAACTTAACGTATATTTTTATATAAAATGCGGTCTTTCCACGTAGTTTTTTATTATCTTTTATAGATGTTATAAAAGTAGGCACATCAAATAAACCCTGACGGGTTTCAAATTTTTCGCTATGCTACCTGATGGGCAGAAGTGGTATACTCATACACAACACCTAAAATATCAAAGACTGTTTTTTTCTCATATCTGTGAGATTTTCGTCCGTTTCGCTGTAGGAGGTTAAACAGACGAAGGAGAATCTTTGATAATTCTTGGGTGTTTTTATGTAGTGCTTGATGAAAAAGTAAGAAATAATCTTTAATTATGTACATCGCTTTATATTCACTTAGTTCTTTCTGTTTCTTACGTAACAGGAGTTCTCTCATTTTAAACATAGTAGAAGAACATAATAGGATACTAATGAGTTGTCCATAAAGGTGGCATTCTAATCGCTCTTGTTTAATAGATTTACAACGATGAATTCGAAACCAAGATTTCCATATTTTAAATAACAGCTCAATTTGCCAACGCAGTGAATATAAATCATAGATTTTCTCTTTCGGTACCCATTCCGTAGGAATGTTTGTCATATATACCGTAATTCCTTGTAAAAGTTTCGTACGCTCTGTATATGTAATCCCTTTTTTCTTTTCACGAATAGCTCGATCATGTAGACGTTTCTGTTTTTGCTCCTCTGTACATCTATAAACCACAATGCGAGTGGGTAGTTTGTCTTTGCTCCCTACATATACATCATGTAATTCATACACTTGGCCAGGTTGTAATTGGTTCATGATGTCTTCCAAATGAATTTGTATATATACCGGTCTCAATTGAGCAGGTTTTGTTTTAAATACCACTGTTTCGAATTCTTTTCTATATATTTTAGTTGGTAATTTAAGACGCGATAAATAATACCCTTCCTTATCTTGGATCGATTTAAAGTCTTGTAAACGAAAATACCCTAAGTCACGAATATATAGTTCATTCTTTTGTGTCATGTCCATTCGAGTCGCCCCATATGCCTGATCACTTCGTTTTCCTGGTTCAATTTTCACATCAGAAAA
>NZ_JAQFUL010000206.1:0-1078 GCF_027716265.1 Bacillus cereus group sp. Bc031 | reverse complement strand
CCGAATTTCACTATGCAATAGCAAAAGAGTGGAGATTTTTTGAGTGGTTTTCTCAAAAAATACTACTCGACTATTGCTTAGTTAAAAGCCAATTTTTTTATACTGTCGAACAAAACACCAAAACCATGGTACAAGATAAGAGAGGGGATAGTTTCTAGAAAAATAGTGTTTAAGCTAGATATATCAAGGGATTTGGCGATTTTAGGCATTACATGAGGGATGTAACGACATTACATGAGGGATGTAATCATATTACACGAAAGATGTAATTAACATTACAATGATTTATTGTAATGTTTTGCATTTTTACTCTTTACAATCATTACAATGTTTCGTTATAATAACATTACATTATTTTATAGTAAGGAGGTGCTATTATGGCTAAAGTGACTAATACAATTTTAAGAACAATCGTTAATGAAGATGGTCAAATTACTCATCAAGAAGAAGAGAAAGTTATAAATTGGGGTACAGAGCCGAATTACATAAAAGTTTATTTAGACACAATTTTATATTTAAAAGACCTTCCTAAAGGATTAAATAGCATTTTATATGCTTTTCTAAAAAGAATGTCTTATGGAAATCAATTAGTTGTTAATGCGGCATTAAAAAGACAAATAGCAAAAGAATTAGGACTTTCTCTATCAAGTATTAATAACGCTATTTCTAAATTTGTGAAAGGCGAATTACTAATTAGGGAAGATACAGGACTTTATAAAGTAAATCCTCATTTGTTTGGAAAAGGCGATTGGAAAGACATTGCAAAAATACGTTTAGAAGTTGTTTTTGATCCAAAAGGAAAAACTATAATGTCTGAAATTGAAAAAAAAGAAACCAAAGAAGAAAAACAAAAAGTAGAAATATAAACCCCAAAAAAAATGTTCCCTGCATACTGGACACAGAGAACACTTATGCAGATAAGATTGAGACCCCTATTTGCATGTCTCCAGTATGCACAAACCTTTTTTATAAATCAAATACATTTACTGGAGGGAAATATAATGACTGCAAACCAAATGTTAGAAATGATTGTTGAGCAAAGTGTACAGGAACTAGAAAAAATTGAAAATCTTAAGGA
>NZ_JAQFUL010000205.1:0-1099 GCF_027716265.1 Bacillus cereus group sp. Bc031 | reverse complement strand
ATGACTGCAAACCAAATGTTAGAAATGATTGTTGAGCAAAGTGTACAGGAACTAGAAAAAATTGAAAATCTTAAGGAATTACATAAACACGAAGACAAATTCACTTTTGAAGAATTTGAACAACTTGAAGTAGCAATACTTCTAGAAATGTCGAACATGAAAGAAGAATTTTATAGAGAAGGCTTTAAACAAGGCGTAAAATTCATTTTATCTATGCAAAAATAGAGCAAAAAGGCGATGCCCCTTACACTGGGTATCGCCTTTTTTATAGCTCCATCCCTCTATTTTTTTGTGTCTTTGGTCGTCTCTCTTTTTTAGATTGCTCTGATTGACGTTTTAAGCCCGATAAAGAGTATTTCCGCTCTTTCCCTAGTATTTTATCTAGGAATTCTTTTAAACGCTCTATAAAGCCCTCTAAACGCTTCTGAGGGATTGTCTTCGCCTCTTTATTCTCTTCCAGGATAGAAAGCCATTGTTCGCCTTCTTTTCGATTTTTAGGCTTATGCCCATTCTCTAGACTATGGAGAATCAAACGTCCTTTCTTTTCAGTGTCGCTAATCTCTAAATCTTTGTTTATATCTTGCAACATGCTCTTATATACAATCGCATCCGTTCTGTGTTCCTTCAGCGTGTCTACTTCTTTTTCCAGTAACCCAAATTGAAATTCCGCATTATCTGCCCTTCGATCCGCCTCGTAATACTTCTCTTCTAACTCTTCAATTTTTTCATTTGCTGCAGCCATTCTTTTTTCAGCTTGATATTGTACTTTCATGCTAGATACAGATAAATCTTTTAATTTCTCAAATTCCTTAGACGGCAATGTGACCTTATCTCCAAACATCGTTTTCTTTGCTGATGCTTCAATTTTCTTCAGTACTTCTTTTGGTTCTTTAAACACTTTCATTTCTGCGGTCGCATCCGCTTTTTGTTGTTGTTTTTGTTTATGTATTTCATCAGAATGCTTTTTTAAATCCTTAACGGTATCAACACCAATCGTTTTATCGTTTAAAATGCCACCTTTGTAGATATGTGGCAGTTCTTTTTTTAAAAATTCATCTAAATCCTGATGAAATGTTCTTAAATCTTTTCTTGTTAAAAC
>NZ_JAQFUL010000204.1:0-1136 GCF_027716265.1 Bacillus cereus group sp. Bc031 | reverse complement strand
TTTCGAAACGATTATCTGTTATTTTTGGGGAATTTAAAACCGTTGTTATTGGGTATTTTACAATCGTTGATTACAGCGTGTTCTAAATGAGTAAAATCAATATCTTCATGTGAATAAGAATGTAGTTTATTTTGTAATAAATACGTATCATCAAAGTTTAAAAAAGTTAAACCGTTATGCAATAAACTCATATTTATTCATCTCCTTTAAATATAAGGCTATCATTTATTTTTATAAAATTAAAATGAAATGCTTTGAGTGGAATTAGTATTTAGAAAAGATAGTGTTTTTGACAGAATAATCTTTCAATTTTTAAAGAAAAGAAATACAATATAAGGAAATATGTATGTACTTCAGGAAATAAAAAATATATAACAAATGGAAATGATATTTGGAATTAAATTGAGAAAAAAAGAAAGTTGAGATTAACTATCCGCAGCAGCTCTGGTGATCCAAAAAATAACCAATATTTCGAATTATTATTTGTGAAAGGAGAATAAAGATAAGTATGAAAAAGATTATTATTTCAGACCTTGATGGGACTTTATTAAGAAGTGATAAAACAATTTCAGAGAAATCTATTAATATTCTAAGGGAATGTAAAAATAATGGAGACGAATTGATTTTTGTTACAGCAAGGCCGCCAAGAGCTATAAAACAGTATATTCCCGACGTGTTAAAGAGTGAGATTATCATTTGTTATAACGGGGCTCTAGTTCTTAAAGGGAATGATATTTTATATGAAATGAAGATTTCTAAAAATAACATTTTAGAAATCATAGAAATAGCAAACAAGTATAATCTTCATGAGATTTGCCTTGAAATAGGTGATAAGTTGTATTCAAATTTTGATGTTACTTATTATTTTGGTAATATACCATGTGAAATTATGGATGTAAGAGGTTTAGAATTTGAAAAAGCTTCTAAAGCGATTATTTGTACTAAAGGCTCAATAAACCAGAAATTTATTAAAGAATTGCCTGATGAATGCAAGGCAGTCATTACAGATGACGGGACATTGTGTCAAATTATGCATGCAGAAGTTTCAAAATGGAATAGTAGTGCGACACGTTGCTAACTGAAAAGGTTAGCCCATCCCATAGTAAAAGTTCTTTCGATATAACATATCATTGGGA
>NZ_JAQFUL010000203.1:0-1191 GCF_027716265.1 Bacillus cereus group sp. Bc031 | reverse complement strand
ACGTTTCACGTTGTTTGTTTCGTTCAGTTTTCAAAGAACTTGTCTGTCGCTCATTTGCGACTTCCTTATGTTAACATTTTCATCTTTCAATGTCAACTAAGTTTTTTATTTCGTTTGTCGCTTTCAACGTTGTTGTCATCGGCGACTTGTTCTATATTACACCCCTATTCAATAATAGTCAATATTAATCTTTCACTTTTTTAGAAAAGATGAAACAGCTACTCATATTCCTCTTTATTTTTCATACATATAATTAAAATACCTGAAAGGGGTGTAGAGATTGTTCGATCCTTCCTTATTACATATCGTCAACGCCCATTCAAGAAACCCACATTATCATAAGAATTTTCCTATCATTCTATTTTGGAGCCAAAAAAGTGGTTGTACTTCTCTTGCTAAGTGGTTTTTTTATCAGATTGACTTATTACAGACAGCTCTAAATTATAGTCCTTTCATTCATAATTATGAATATGACATATACAAAAGTACACCTGCCTATAGTGTTCGACTAGGTATAGCATTACGCGAAAAACAAAAAGAAACTTTTAAACTTGTTCGTAACCCTTATAGACGAGCAGTGAGCTCTTTCGTATCCTTAATCGCACCTCCCTATATAGAAAATCCCGAATGGAAGCCCATCCGAAAGTTTTTATATCAAGATGAAAACTCCTCCAAAGGCCTCTCATTTAAACAATTTCTATACTATCTATTCATTAATGATGCTCAAGGAAATGATATTAACCCGCATTTCACACAACAATATATAGCTGGTGAAGAAGAATATGTGACCAATTATATATACTTAGAAAACTTCGATCAGGATATGAAAGCATTAGAAAAGCGTTTCGAATTAAAAACTGCACCAATAAATGAGTTCTCAATATCATGGCATCATCAAACTCCCGCCATGATTTATAAAGGGAATTTTAGCGAAGCCGATATTACTGACCCTTTATTTCCTCGCTACCCCACTTTCGAAAGTTTTTATGATACCGAATGTATACAACTCGTTCAAACAATATTTCAAAATGATTTCAATACGTATAAATATAGTAGAGAATACCTATACTGATTTCAATCTATTATCTTTGCCAAATAAAAAAACACCTAATATATATGAAGTGAACCCGAATAGTGGCACATGAAAAAAACACCTCCTGAATTCGCATACTAAGTATGCAAATTCAATGG
>NZ_JAQFUL010000202.1:0-1255 GCF_027716265.1 Bacillus cereus group sp. Bc031 | reverse complement strand
TGAAGTGAACCCGAATAGTGGCACATGAAAAAAACACCTCCTGAATTCGCATACTAAGTATGCAAATTCAATGGAGGTGTTTTTGGTTTGAAAACAAGAGTTCATTACCCAGAAGAAATAAAGTGGAAAGTGATTGAAATGAAAAAGGATGGATATTCCAATCGGACAATTATGGAGAAGCTTGGAATTAAAAATGTTTCTCAAATTAAGACATGGATGAAATGGTATCGTACCGGTCAAACGTACCGTTTTCAACAACCTGTAGGAAAACAATATTCTTATGGAAAAGGGCCAAAAGAGTTAAATGAATTGGAACAGTTACGCTTAGAAAATAAACATCTAAAAACAAAATTACTTGTATGGGGAAAGTATCTAGAAATCGAAAGGGGCTGAAACCAGAAACTGTAGTTACTTTATGGAACGATTTAAAAACAAAGCTAACGGTAAAAGAATTGTGTAACGTATTAGAATTACCCCGGTCCACATTTTATCGTTGGTTACAACGAACGGAAGATCTAAAAGAGGATATAGAAGAGAAAGTAAAGGATGTTTGTCTTAGGCATAGATTCCGGTATGGATATCGAAGAGTGACCGCTACTCTTCGAAAAATGGGACTGTGTGTCAATCATAAAAAAGTATTACGAATCATGAGACAAAATCATATTCTTTCAAAAGTACGTCGAAAGAAAAAGAAATATATCAATGGTGCGGAACCAATGGTAGCCCCTCATCGATTGGAGCGCCAATTCGATGCATCCAGACCAAATGAAAAGTGGTTTACGGATGTAACTTATTTATTATTTGGAGAGCGTACCTTGTATTTATCAACGATTATGGATGCCTTTAATCGTGAAATTATTAGTTGTGTCATCAGCGAGTCGCAAACACTAACATTGGCGATGAAGACATTAAAACAAGCAATGAGAGGGCGAAAAGTAAAAGGTGTCCTTCTTCACTCGGATCAAGGAAGTATTTATACAGCAAAAGAATTTCAAGCGTACGCCAAAGAAAACGGCATTATCACCAGCATGTCCCGGAAAGGAAATTGCCATGATAATGCCGTCATGGAAAGCTTCTTTGGTCATTTGAAAAGTGAAGCTTTCTATTCACAAAAGATAACAAAAGTATCCAACACAACTGTGCGAAAGATTGTGCTAGAATACATTCATTACTACAATTGTGTGCGAATTCAAGAAAAATTAAACCACCTATCCCCTAAAGAATTTAGGGAACAAGTGGTTTAGGTGTTTTGATT
>NZ_JAQFUL010000201.1:0-1290 GCF_027716265.1 Bacillus cereus group sp. Bc031 | reverse complement strand
ATTAAAAAGACTAAGCAGCCATCGAGATTCGATATTCTATCGGAGCTCGATGGTTGAGTCGTTTTTGGAAACGTTTATAGTTATAAAAGTAAATATATTCTTCAATTGCTTGTATTAAATCCGCTTCTGTTTTAAAATGATTCAAATACAACATCTCCGATTTAAAATGGGAGAAAAATGACTCGATACAGGCATTATCATGGCAGTTTCCTTTGCGAGAGTGGCTGCCAATGATACCTAAATCTAAAAGTCGTTTGTTGTAGGCATGAGATGTGTACTGGAACCCCTGATCTGAATGGAGAATGGTTCCACGCACATCTCTTTTTTGTGCCAACATTTCAATTGTATCTAATACAAGTTCATTATCATTACGCTTGGAAATTTTCCAAGAAACAACTTCGTTATTATAAATATCTTGTACAACAGAAAGATAGCGGAAGCCCTCTTGAAATCGTAGGTAGGTAATGTCTGTAACAAGCGCTTCATTTTGTTGGCGATCTTTGAATTCACGGTTTAAAACATTTGGAAAAGTATTAGAATAATTCCCTTTAAAGAAGCGACGCTTCTTTCGAATAATAGACTGAATGTTAAGCTCACTCATTAATCGATATACCTTTTTGTGATTTATAAAATATCCCTCTTCTTCTAAAGCGATTTTCATACGTGGATATCCATATTCTTTGTGCTTTACGTGAATAGATTGAATTACCTTTTTTAATCGTTTATCGGATTCTAGTCGCATGTTGTTCATACTTTTTGTATGAACCCACTTATAGTAACTTGAGCGATGTACACCCGCAAATTTAGTAAGCCATATAACAGGATATTTTCTCTTTAGTAATTCAATGATATGATATCGTTCTTTATATTTTAGTACGCCCCCATTTACAGATTTGGATACTGCTTTTTTAAATATTCAACCTGAGCCTTATAGTAATCACGCTCTTCTTCAACAGTTTTAAAATGGATCCGTTTGCCTTTTAAAGGGTTCGGTATACCTTTCGTTTTATTATTTTCCCCGCGAGTATCTGTAATTTCACCACGTTCTTTATATTTTTTCACCCAATTTTTAAGTTGTGTAGAGCTTCTAATCTGATATTTTTTCGCTATCATATCGTAGCTTCCCTCACCGTTTAAATAACTTTGAACAGCTGATAACTTTATCTCATTTGAGTATGTATTAAATGTTGTACCTTTTTTCGCCATGAAAAATCCCCTCCACGTAATAGTGTAACATCCATGTGTATACATGGTCTTTTTCACACTGTCTACCTAAAGGGGATAATATCA
>NZ_JAQFUL010000200.1:0-1419 GCF_027716265.1 Bacillus cereus group sp. Bc031 | reverse complement strand
GTCTATATAATGTTGCACATTATATAATTATTCTTGGTATATATAACAAAACGCTTATCTCTTGATTCTAAATAAAAGTTTTGCTGATAGCCTTTTTATTTATCCAGGTATATCCGTTCCAGGAACAAAAGTTAGAACAGAGAAAATATGATGAATATGGAATCTGGATCATTATTTGTACAGGGGTATGTCTCTATGTTTCGCACCATTTTTTACAGGAAAACACATGGCAATGGGGTTTAAAAATCATAGGTGCAACTTTTTTTACAGGTTTTTCAATTGGATGTGTTGGAAAACAAAGTATACATGATTTTCAACACAAAAAGTTTCCATTCCAGAAAAAATGACGCCTCAAATTCGCTTGTAATTAATTTTAAAGGGATTGTTAATACATTTGGTATCGAATGAGTTTGTGTCCCTTATTCAGCCTTTTAAGTAGTTCAAATGAATTTTTAAAGAAAAAGAGGTGTGAAGATGATTCTTTTTAAGGTTATTGCATATATTTTGCTAAGTATAGGAGTTTGTACAGTTGTTTTAGCAGGAATAGCCGCGATTGTAAAGAAACAAATGATAATCGCAAATATGAATCTATTATTGGCCATGTATTATTTTTGTACGGGAAGTCTTCTGTATTTGTACACGTTATGGGAAACACAAGATATTTTCTTACAAGCCTTTTTGATTTTAATTGTGGGAATTGCAATAATCCGATTAAGAAAAAGCTGGTATGTACCGCAAATGCGTACCTATCTTCAAAAACTACAGGAGCAAGCGACAAATAAGGATGATCTGTGAGGAAATCTAGGAAAAGAGGAGTGGAGAAATCTTGATACATCAATATGAATTGAACTTTTCAGTGATGTATAGTGGCAAGGTAACAGGCTCACAATCTACAATTATTCCAGCAAGTTCTTTAGAGGAAGCAAATGAAAAATTACAATCGGAAGTAAAGCGGCGATTAGGAAAATGTAGTATAAAAGTTAATGCGTCTAGTTTATGTGTTTCAGAAGATAGTCGATATAAGATTAAATAAGATAATAAAAAAGTTCCCTAAAAAGGGAACTTTTTTCATAGTAACTCCGCATAATGCAGGCACATAATAATTGATCATTTTTAGTATAGAGTAAGAATGAAAGGAATGCATCTTTTAAATATGTAATGTTGATATTGATTTTGAAATTTGGAGCGGATCAGTACGTGTTTGGATAGAATTTTAAATGTATTGGACTATATTGCATCAATTTATGTATTGCATTTTTATTTGTATTTTGTATACTAAACGTGAGTTTTCCTTACTGTAGGCAATCTTTCAATTTCTATGAAAGCCAACTAATCTGTTAATGGGGTAGCACCAACAAAACGCGAATTTCGTACGCTAAGCAATTTTTCACATAGAAAAAGCCGATTTTCTGTACGCTA
>NZ_JAQFUL010000199.1:0-1447 GCF_027716265.1 Bacillus cereus group sp. Bc031 | reverse complement strand
TGAACTGGACCCGAAAAGTTAGACATATATTTAAGCAGCTAATAAGGATTGAATTCTGTATTTTACAGGAGGCAATCCTTTTAATTTTGCCTTAATCCTTTTATTATTGTAATAATAAATATAATTCTCTAGTTCTTCCCTAAAGTGTTCCATACTTTCAAAATCTTTAAGATAAAGTAATTCAGATTTTAATAAGCCAAAGAAATTTTCAATGACTGCATTATCTAAGCAATTTCCCTTACGGGACATACTTTGAGTTATATTATTTTCTCTTAAAATATATTGATATCTATCCATTTGATAGTGCCAACCTTGATCTGAATGAAGGATAGGAGTATCTTCTTTATCCAAGCATTTTAAAGCCTTATCTAACATCCTTTCGACTAGAAGGAATGTAGGGCGTTTCTCAATATTATAGGAAATAATCTCACCATTAAACAAGTCTAGAATAGGAGATAGGTAGAGTTTTTCACCAAACAAATGAACTTCAGTAACATCTGTAACCCACTTTTCATTAGGCTTAGAGGCCTTGAAATCACGCTTCAAGACATTTGGCGCTACCTTCCCAACCTTCCCGCGATAAGAGCGGTATTTAGTGATTCTTACCAACGATTTTAACCCTAATTGATTCATTAAGCGAAGGACGGTTTTGTGGTTAATGGTATAGCCCTGATTACGTAATTCAAGTGTGATACGCCTATAGCCATATCGCCCTTGGTGTTCCTGAAAAATCTGCTTAATACTTTCTTTAACCTCGTTATATTTATCTTCACGACTCATTTGTTTCACCTAGTAATAATATGTACTACGAGCCATTTCAGCCGCTTTAATCAAGTCGATAATTTTATATTCATGCCTTAACTCATATATTATGTGTGCTTTGTCTTTTTCAGAGATTGTTGTTTTTGTTGAATTAAGGCGTGTAACTTTTTTAAATAAGCATTTTCCATGCGTAAGTATTCAATTTCTTTTTGTAAATCATTTTGAGAGTTAATATTTTGTTTTTTCTTAGGTGCAATAGCCTGTTTCTTCTTCACAGTGGAGTACCCCTTACTTGTTTTACGAAGAGCATCTATCCCCTGTGATTCTAGCATTGATCGCCACTTCCTAACGGTACGAGGAGATGGAACGTTGAACATAGCGGCCGCTTGTAGGGGCGAAGCTCCTGTATTGTTCATAAAATTCAATACTTCCATTTTAAACTGAATGTCATACCTTGTACATTTAGAGTTTAAGGACTCTATTCCTTGTTCTCTAGTACGTGCCACCCACTCTTTTAATAACGATATACTGACTTGATATTTTTTGGCAGTCACTTTAAAAGAATCATTTGTATTTAAATAATGTTCAACGGCATTTCTTTTTAATTCGAATTTATATTTTCTAGACATAATAAAACCGCACCTCCAATTGTTAGTTATTTGTCTAACAAATTGGGTGCGGTTCA
>NZ_JAQFUL010000197.1:0-1482 GCF_027716265.1 Bacillus cereus group sp. Bc031 | reverse complement strand
GTTAGTTTGTCTAGCATCATAAAATAAAAATTGACGTTTCACGTTGTTTGTTTCGTTCAGTTTTCAAAGAACTACTTGGTCGCTCATTTGCGACTTCCTTATGTTAACATCTTCGTTTTTCAATGTCAACTAAGTTTTTCAATTTCTTTTTGTCGTTTTTTGCGTTTCCGCATCAGCGACGGTTATTAATTTATCATATAATATCTATCGACGTCAACACTTTTTAATAAAAAGTTCTTTTTCTTACATAACGAATACATTCTTCTGCATTAGCGACTCTTCGAAACAAACAAAAAATGATTTTATATCTTTCTTCCATTGCCTTTTTTACAACGTCATGAATACGTTCATCTTCAAAATCAAATAAAAGTTCTTCTAACTCTCTCTTCAATATGTATTCCATTTCTTTTTTCTCTTCTTTCGTTAACATAAACCCAAGCAAATCATCACCTCAATCATTTCTTCCAGAGCAATAAAAATTAAGCCCATTTCCATTTAACAAAATCCTACCATCCATTATATCCACTACTTACGATATTAATCCCTTGTTCTCTTTTTTATATTTACAGCATATATGTAACTGAAAAGGATTGGACAAAGGGGCGTAATATTATGTTTTTCTTTTTTATTACGAGTAAAAGAAACTTTAAACACATTAGCTTAATAGTGATACTTTCCTTATTTACAGCATGGCTACTCTTTTTGAAAACATATTCACACGAGTCTGCTTTTTCAACCGCTACAGGACCTAAAGTTATTTACAAAGGCGACACCTCTAAAAAACAAGTTGCATTCACGTTTGATATTAGTTGGGGAGACAAAAAAGCAATTCCAATCCTTGATACACTTAAAGAAAGAGATATTAAGAATGCAACCTTCTTCCTTTCTGCTGCATGGGCAGAAAGACACCCTGATGTTGTTGAACGCATCATAAAAGATGGACATGAAATCGGTAGTATGGGTTATAATTACACGTCCTACACTTCTCTAGAGGCAAATGAAATACGAAGAGATCTTCTGCGAGCACAAGATGTTTTTACAAAACTTGGTGTGAAACAAATTAAACTATTACGTCCACCTAGTGGAGACTTTAACAAGGCAACACTTAAAATAGCAGAATCACTCGGATACACTGTCGTTCATTGGAGTAATAACTCAAACGATTGGAAAAACCCTGGCGTAAACAATATCGTTTCCACCGTCTCTAATAATTTAAAAGGTGGAGATATCGTCTTATTACATGCATCCGATTCTGCTCTTCAAACAAATAAAGCTTTACCACTGCTTCTACAGAAATTAAAGAGTGACGGCTATGAGCAAATATCCGTATCACAACTTATTTCCAACACAAGTACGAAAAGTAAAGATGTCCAATAATTTTTTACACATAAAAAGCTCTACTACCTGAAGTGAACCCTGAAAACGGGACACCAATCAAAACACCTAAACCACTTGTTCCCTAAATTCTTTAGGGGATAGGTG
>NZ_JAQFUL010000196.1:0-1517 GCF_027716265.1 Bacillus cereus group sp. Bc031 | reverse complement strand
ACAAGTTTTCTTGCGGTTAGAACGAGTGCACGTTTGTGTTGATGTTTTGGTACTTCATTATATTTTTTCACGTAATATTCTTGGTAATCAGATACATGCCTTCTTACAGAGTTGGCGGCTTCAACTAAGTAATACCGCAAGTAATGATTTCCATTACGAGATAATGAAGTGTTTTCTGCGGTGAATCGACCAGACTGGTGCGTACGCCAATATAATCCGGCATATTTTGCTACCTTGGTTTCATCATCAAATCTTTCGATTTGACCAATTTCAGCGAGAATACCGGCGGCGAACACAGGTCCGACTCCAGGAATGGATTCAAGTGTTTGAGGCAATCCAGCCATGATTCGCTTAATGGATTTTTCTAGTTCTTTGATTTGTTGTTGATAGGTACGAATGACCGCAATAGATGTTCCGAGAAGGACATCGATGGAGTCTTCCACAACCTTATCCAAACGATAGGAAGAGCGAACAGCCTTTTGAATGGTTGATGCCACACATTTTGGGTCACCAAATCGGTTTTTTCCTTTCACTTGTAGGAACTCAGCGAGTTCCTCTAAAGGCATGTTGGCTAGCTCTTCTAGACTGAATTTTTCAAGGAACAATTCCATCATGGCGTTGCCAAATATAGAAGAGTCCACCTCTTGTGAGAACGTATTACATTTATAACTTAGGTGTTGTAAAAAATGTTGTTTTTCCTTTGTCAACATTCTAACGAGCTGATAACGAGATCTTGTCAATTGCTGTAGTGCCACATACTGGCTTTCTTTTACGATAGACATTTGATTTCTTCCGAACCGTAAATAGTCAGCGATGACGAAGGCATCAATCTCGTCTGTTTTATCCATGTCAGAATAGCTTTTCTTGAAGTTTGCAATTTGTTTTGGATTCATTAGAAAGACTTTTGCTCCAAAGCTTTGTAAGTCTTCATCATAGTGAAGAAACATAGATGGATGAAAACTATAAACAGATGTGGATTCTAAGCCGATTTTAAAGGTTTCAACCTCTTGAGTGGCTATACGTTGTAATAATCGCTCTTTAAGCGCTGTGGCACCTGGTAAATCATTATTGACTGAAAAGGAGTCTAGCTTTTCTCCTTCACCATTTAGAATACAAGCTTTTATATCAAACGAACTTACATCTAGACCAACAAATAATCTCACGTAAGAGACCTCCTTTCGATTTAGAATCATTTCTTGGACGCCTCGAGATATCTCTAGTGTGTACGCCGACCAACAACCTCGTGTATGAGAGCTTGTCCTGAATCGAAAGCCGCCCTAGAGCTACTAACATCTAGGTTCGAGGGTCAGGCTGCTCAGCCTGCGAGTAGGGAGTCCCGCACGTTCACTGAGAAACACTCTTTTTTATGTGGTATATCCACAGGAGAAATTAGAATTGTCCCAAATGATCCTACAATCATTATCTAGAAATATCTTGAGACATCCAAGTATTAATTTACGGGTCTCTTATTAAGGGAATTTAAAGCTGAAATAACAGCTTAAATATAATATACGAGG
>NZ_JAQFUL010000195.1:0-1576 GCF_027716265.1 Bacillus cereus group sp. Bc031 | reverse complement strand
CAACTATGAGAAGTCAAGAGGAATTTTATAAATAGGAAACTTAAAAAAGGGTGCACCAAATAACCCTAAGAGATGTTAAAAAAAATAAAAGTATCAAACTTCTTTTGAATATTGAGGGATTTCATACGGTTTATTGTTTTTTAGGATGGCATAGATAATGTAGCACAACTTTCTAGCTACAGCTCCTATACAAACATAGTAGTGCTTTCCTTGTTTTCGTTTCTTCTCATAAAAAGCTTTCAAGACAGGGTCATGTTTATGGGCTGTAATAGCGGCTTGGAATAAGGCTCTACGTAAATGAGAAGAGCCACGCTTAGATATAGACATACCTGATGATTCAAATTGTCCAGATTGGGACACAGAGGCATCAATGCCTGCGTAAGCGACAAGTTTAGATGGTTTATCAAAGCGGTGTATATCCCCAATTTCACTTAGTATAGTGGCACCTAAAATTGGTCCAACGCCAGGTACTGTCATGATAGGAGTATCTAAATCAATTAAAAGTTGTGACATTTCGTCTTCACATTCTTTGATTTGATCTTCGATAAAACGAATTTGCTCCATCAACATTTTTAGTTGGAAGGAAAAAGCGTTTTTACAGAAGGTAACACCAAACGAATTAGAGGCTAATTCCATTAGCTTGTTAGCTGTTTTCTTTCCTAGTCGGTTACGACTGGTTTGCTCAATTATTTGTGTTAAATCATCAATAGATATCTGTTCATAGTCACTAGGAGAGGCATATTCAAGTAAGATTTGCGAAGAAGTTTTACCAAAAACATCCGAAAAGATGCTTTGGTACTCTGGGAAAGTCTGATCTAATACGACAAGAGCTTTTCGTTTTAAATCACTCATATTACTTACAAGCGCATTACGAAAGCGGCTCATTTGTTTTAGAGCGAACATTTTTTCGTCCACAAGTGGGGTTTCAACAAAACGGCCGAATCGAATGATATCGGCAATCATAGTGGCATCAATGGCGTCTGTTTTTCGCTTTCTAATTTCTGTTCCTTTTCGCCAGGCATTGGTTTGAATGGGGGTTAATACAATGACTGAAAATCCATGATCCAGTAGAAAAGAATAAACAGCTAACCAATAATGTCCGGTGGCTTCCATTCCAATCAGTATTTCTGTAGGAGACTCAATGTATTGGTAGATCTGATTTAAAAGGGTTTGTCCACCTTCTTTGTGATTCTGAAAAGGAAATGGCTTAGTAATAGGTTTTCCCGCTTGATCGATAATGGACGCATAATGTTTATGTTTAGCGATATCAATACCTAAATAGAACATAGCTTACACCCCTATATTAATTAGTGTTAGATAGTGCTTTCCTCCCCTGAACTAATAAGCGCTACTACCTCGTAAGAGATACGAAGAATGACCAATGGTCATCAACATCCAACTCATTCGTAAACTACTTATTAGACAGAGGTACCGCTCTTTTTTACGAATACAAAGATTCAGGGAGATGGTCGGCAACACTCTATCTACAAATATTAGCATCTCATAAAAATAGATACCCTTGGGTTTATAGGTACATCCCGTCCCTAAAAACCTAACTTAATCATACGAGGAGATG
>NZ_JAQFUL010000194.1:0-1652 GCF_027716265.1 Bacillus cereus group sp. Bc031 | reverse complement strand
GGTTTTAAATTCCCCAAAAATAACAGATAATCGTTTCGAAACAAACATCAAAGATGGAGTGAAGAAACGGTGCTGAAGATTGGGGAGTTTTTTATGATTAGAGAGTTATTTCAGAAAGGGTGGACGAAAACAGCCATTGCAGAAGCAACAGGCTTCGATCGTAAAACGATCAGCAAATATCTAAAAAGCAATCAGTTGCCGGAACGTAAGGCAAGCGAGCAGCAGAAAGAGAGTAAGCTCGAACCCTATAAGTCCTACATCCTTCAACGAGTCAAAGAAGGAACAACCAACTGTGTCGTACTGTTAGAGGAAATTCAAACGATGGGTTACGAGGGGAAGATGACAATTTTAAGAGACTTTGTTCGTCCTCTTCGTCAACAGCCAAAGAAACAGGCAACCTTACGGTTTGAAACACCACCAGGGAAACAAGCCCAAATGGATTGGGCGTACGTGGGAAAATACTTAGTGAATGGCAATCTGCAAGACATTTATGCATTTGTGATGATATTAGGTTATTCCCGAATGAAGTACGTAGAGTTTACAACCAACATGAATCTCGAAACCCTCATGAAGTGTCATATGAATGCTTTTTCTTACTTTAATGGGGTACCAGAACAAATTCTCTATGATAATATGAAAACCGTTGTAATCAAGCATAGTCCTGTAGAGATTCGTTTCAATCGCAAGTTTGAGGATTTCTTAGCCTACTATGGGATTGTGCCAAAAGCCTGTCGTCCTAAACGTCCGCAAACAAAGGGGAAAGTAGAAAGAACCATTAAGTATTTGAAAGATAACTTCTTTCAGCGAAAACACGAACCAACTTTACATGCATTAAATGAAGCCGTACGTACATGGTTGGATCAGATAGCTAACAAGAAAACCAATCAGACTACTAATGAGTCACCATTTCAACGATTTGAGCAGGAACAGAAGTTCCTGCAGATATGGGGAGTGAAGCCTCTGTTTCCCACTTCACATTGGGAAACCAGAGAAGTCAGTCGGGACTGTGTGGTGTCGTACCGCGGAAAAAGGTATTCAGTTCCTTACCGTTACGCTGGACAAATGGTTAAGATTAAAGAAACACTCGATCATCATTTAGAGATTTACGATGAACGTGAATGTATCGCAAAACATCCGGTTCTTACAGGAAAAGCAACTACTCATATCCGAATGGAACACTATGATGGGCTACATACAAAAGAAAAAGGGCAGAAAGCGAAGAACGTTGAAGATTTGGCGACCGACGGTCTTCACTCTCATACCCCATCTCCAAATGTGGAAAAACGCCCTCTCGCTGCTTACGCAGCACTGGAAGAAGGTGAGTCTGTATGATGAACGAACTCTTATTGGAGCGTTTAAAGAAGCTCGGCTGGCATCATACAGCCAACCAACTTGATAGTTTACTAGAAGACGCTTCTAAGGATAATGTATCATATTCTGAGTTTCTTCACACTATCGTTTTGCATGAAACGGAGCAACAAGATTCTGATCAACTAGAAAAGCGAATGAAACGGGCAAAGCTGCCTTACACCAAAACGATTCATGATTTTGACTTTACATTTCAACCAAGTCTGAGCGAGAAAAGGGTCAAGGAAACCTTAACATGTCGCTTTATTGCCAATGGGGAAAATCGCATATTACTGGGTCCTCCG
>NZ_JAQFUL010000193.1:0-1654 GCF_027716265.1 Bacillus cereus group sp. Bc031 | reverse complement strand
CTGTTGAATACAGAAATCATCTTCTTGATGCCGCCTAACTTTTTTTAAAATGTCCTTTACAAAGGGTACGGATTATTGTAGCAGTTTCTTTTTCTTTAAAAGTGGCAATTTAATGTTATCACTAATTTCTTGATTTTTAATTATACCACTATACTCATACTCTTCAATGAACGATTGAAGCATTTCTTTTGATACGTTAAATTCTTTGGCGAACACTTCAATTTCTTTCACTCGTTCTTCTTGCTCAAACTCATTGTATGTATCATCTACAGAATCTGCACTTGTCATAGTTGGAACGACTTTTCGTAAGAAACTTTTAATGAGATCCACTTTTAAACGTAGTTCCTCATTGTCTGCACGATTTAGTTCATCTTCAATCGTTTTAATGGTTTTTTCACGCTCTTCCTCATCATCAAAATTGATGTTACGGATTAAGTTCATAATATAGCTAACATTAATACGATCTGTGTGCATCAACTCAATAGAGAAGTCCACATTAGCTAAAATAGACTCTTTTACATCCTTTTTCTTTGTTTCATCATAGATTCGAAGATATTTACTCTTATAATCCTGATAAGTTTGTTCTTCGATTCCTAATTCTTCAGCATCAAATTCAAAATCAGTAAATGTTTGAAGGCTTACTAAATTTTTTGTTAGTTCTCGAAAGCTAACAATAAAATCATGCTTGTCTTCTTCGCGCTCTAACTGATCTACAGACGCAGGCGAATCAGCAAGAGCATATACGTTGGCAAGAGCTGCTTTAAACTGATTAAGATATTCCTCATAACTTTTCATTAGTACATCATTAACGCTGTCCGTCTCGGAGAATAAACGAATGGCTTCATCTGTATTTTCTTTTAGGTTTCGGAAACAAACTATGTTTCCATACGGCTTTGTAGCTTTATCAACTCGATTAGTCCGTGAATACGCTTGAACTAACCCATGATACTTCAGGTTTCGGTCAACATAAAGCGTATTTAATTTTTTACTATCAAATCCAGTTAAAAACATTTCAACCACAAGCAAAATATCAATTTGAGCTGTTTTAACCCCCTTGGATACATCTTTAAAATAACCTTGGAACTTATCTGTAGAGAAATTTTTACCAAATTGTTTATTATAATCAGTGATTATACGTTCTAAAGCATCTCTTGAATGTTCGTCACGACTTTCACTGTCTTCATTTGCTCCATAGGTAAAAATTCCTGTAATTTTGAGATTATGATCTAATTTCTTAAAGATGTCATAATATTTCACAAGCATCGGAATATTTTGGACAGTAAAAATCGCTGTATACCCTTTACTTTTAGCTCTTCGTTCATGATTGTCAATGATGTTCTGAGCGATTAGCTCTAATCTATCATCATGCATCCAAATTTCATCCGTTTCAATACCTTTCACACGGGACTTATCTTCTTCATAAAATTCGATATCCATTGTTTTAATATATTCCACCGAAAACCCGAGAACATTTCCATCTTGAATTGCATCCTTAATTAAGTAAGTATGTAAACATTTCTCGAATAAATCCGCTGTTACGCGTCCATCTTGACTTTTATTTTTCTCAAAACGGGGTGTACCACATGCCCATCAACTTAAGAACGAAAACAAAATGAACTTTCGTTCAAACAAACTAAAAAACACGTAATGTACT
>NZ_JAQFUL010000192.1:0-1654 GCF_027716265.1 Bacillus cereus group sp. Bc031 | reverse complement strand
AGGGGTAAGTTGGGCTAGAGCTGATTTCCCTAAAATATTTACTGCTACAATAAACACAATATAGATAAAAATAACTTTAACTAAAAAAATAGACACTTCTAACACCTCGTAAAAAAATTCACCTAGTCCGAAATTGGACTAAGGTTTTTAAACTTATTTCAATTAAAAATGGTATCTTTTTTTCGTCATGTATGAATCTAAGCTAAATCCTTATCCTTTTAAAATAGGGGTCACTTTATCAATGGCTTCTTGTAATTTTTCACTGTTTAACCTATACATTTGTTTGGCGTCTTTTGATTCCGTTCCAAGAGCAAATAGTTCTAAGTCTGCTTGACATTTTTTCAAGGTTGAAAGAATTAAGGGTCTTTCTTGTGGGGGTGCGACTTGTAATTTATCGTCAAACAGATCAATCGTTAACTCTCCGTAAGAATTAACCTGTCCCAGAAATACATTTTCAATCGTTACCCCTAGTTTTTCTAATTCAGTTTGTAGCCAAGCCCGACTTCGTCCAATCGTGGCTAGTGGTTCATCCATTATTGTACCATCCATAATAATGGTCTGAGGCTCCTTGATTGAAGCAACCTTCAAGTTTATATCCTTTGCTGTTAAAAAGGTTGATTTTCTTTCTTTAGCATCACAGATAAATCACCTGTTGCCTCTAAAACAGCAAATTCTACATCAGAGACTTGAAAGACATCCTTCCTGCGAAGGAGATCTAACAGTTCATCTGTCGTATATCTTTCCTTTTTTAAATTATCTTCCATAATCTTCCCATCTTTGATAAATACAGTTGCTTTTCCTTCTATAAAATTGCGAAAACGTTTACTTTTTAATGAAATTAAACCAGCGAAAAAGGGAATAGCCGCAAAAATGACAATTCCAATAATTCCGTGAAAAATGTTCCGTTCAAGTCCTATAGCCACTTCTGCACCAATATTCCCAATAGAAATACCGGTGACATATTCAAAGAAAGTTAGTTCGGAAATTTGCTTTTTCCCTAACCATTTTGTAATGAAAAATAAAACAGCAACAAATAATGCTGAGCGTACAGCTATATCTAACCATTCAGGCACTGCTTACACCTCCTGTAAATATAGTTTTTCTAGAAACCTTTGTACTGAAGTTCCTCTCCTTCTAGTTCTCCTACACTTTTTTTTAAATCTTTTGTTACTTCGTATACTACCATCATAGCCTCATGCAAAGTTCGCTTCGATTCATCATCAAGAGTCCGTAATGCTAAACTTGAGAGACTTGCTTCTACCCCTCTTAGACTGGCAAAACACTGTTTAACATCTGATCCTACTGTCATCCTAATTCTCCTTATCCTTTTGGCTTAAAAATTAAAGCTCCTATCATGCCGAAAACAATGGCAGCTGAAATACCAGAACTAGTTACTTCAAACATTCCTGTCAGTACACCAACTAACCCATGTTTTTCAGCTTCCTGCATCGCACCATGAACAAGCGAATTCCCAAAACTTGTAATCAGAACGGTAGCCCCTGCCCCAGCAAAATCAATCAAAGGCTCGTATAGTCCAAATCCATCTAAAAGCACCCCAATCACTACAAGGGGTACCGCCACACATCCATCAACTTAACGTATATTTTTATATAAAATGCGGTCTTTCCACGTAGTTTTTTATTATCTTTTATAG
>NZ_JAQFUL010000191.1:0-1697 GCF_027716265.1 Bacillus cereus group sp. Bc031 | reverse complement strand
GTTTCGAAACGATTATCTGTTATTTTTGGGGAATTTAAAACCGTTGTTATTGGGTATTTTACAATCGTTGATTACAACTGAATCTTTAGCAAATAGTAATTCCGGAGTTACATTCAACGTATGCACAACATATATGTGTAACCTTAGATGTCCTTATTGTTACCAAGGTCATGAAATACATAAAATTTCACATGCTTTAACCCCTGCTGAAGTAGACAAAATGTTCCAAGCAGTTGATAACATTTTGTCTATGGAGAATGAACGTGGTCGATTTGAGAATGCAACCCACCGCATGATGTTATATGGTGGTGAACCATTGCTTCCAACAACTCGAAAGACAGTTGAACAAGTTGTTAAACGTGGAATAGAAGAATACGGTTTTCGTATGTACGCCATTACAAATGGTACATTCTTGCATGAATTCTTAGATTTTCTAGAGCCTTACAAAGAGAACTGGGATTATTTTCAAATCTCTATTGATGGACCGAAACATATTCATGATCAACGACGTATTACAGCTGGTGGCACAGGAACATTCGATCGAATTGCTGCTAATATTTCACTGGCATTAGAGCGTGGTTTCGCAGTAGGCTTACGTACTAATGTGAATAAAGATAATCTTGCATATGTAAAAGAATTAGCAACCTTTATCGAAGATCAACATTGGAATAATTATCCTAATTTTGGTTGGCAGGTATCTCCTGTTACTGATCATTACGGAGATAATCTACCAAATCACCTTCCAGAGCATGAATTACTCGCCGAAATTTATAATATTTTCGGAGATTTAGAAGAATTTATGGATAAATTTAACGCAAAACTGGGTACAGACCTTAACATTCGTACTTCTAGAATCCGTCAAGCCATACGAACTTTTGACTGGGAGAAGGTAAGTGAACTTGATTCCTGCTCTTCTGTCATGCAGAGTTTACCTTATTTTAAAGAATGTAGTGCGAGAGAACAGCGTTTCTATGCATTTGGTGCAGAAGGTTTAATATACGCTTGTCCTGAGGCCGTAGGTAAGCCAGAAACTGCAGTGGGTTCCTTTTTTCCTGAATACAATTTAGATGCTGATAAGCATGCTATTTGGGATCAAGATATTACTGACTCCGAACAGTGTAGTAGTTGTAGTATCTCACTATTTTGTGGTGGAGGATGTGCTTATGCTAATTTAATGCGAAATAGTGCCATTAATAAACCTTACTGTAATGATTCACATCAAACCATTTCGACTTATATTAAGAAAAATGAAACTGCCTTTTTAGAACTAATTAAATAAAAAGATATAACTCCACAAATACCTTCACCATTGTGGGGTTACTTTCTCTTAAAGGATGTGATCAATTTGACAGCATCGCAAAATATCTTTCCAAAGTTAATTCCATACGAAGTTTATAATATGGATGTTTGGGAGGAGGGGCCTCGTTATTTAATAAAATTTGATAACGGATTACAATTAAAAGTCACTGAATCACTGAGAAATTTATTCAATTATATGGATGGAACCACATCCATAGGAGATATATGTACAATGGTACAAACGAATCACGATGGCAATATTACTATAAATGAGTTAACAGAACTGATAAATGAACATCTATTACCAAAAGGGGTTTTAGTTCATGCCCATCAACTTAAGAATTTTCACTACCCCCAAGTGACAAAAAACGTTATTCTTTCTAAAAAGCTAGCTAGAA
>NZ_JAQFUL010000190.1:0-1953 GCF_027716265.1 Bacillus cereus group sp. Bc031 | reverse complement strand
TATAAAAGATAATAAAAAACTACGTGGAAAGACCGCATTTTATATAAAAATATACGTTAAGTTGATGGATGTGTGGTGCTCCCCCAAATACATCGGATTAGAATTTATAACACAAATAACCACATTTAATTATATAAAAAATACATAATTAAATATGGTTATTTTTTGTTTATAAAGTTAATGATAAGAGACCAAGAGGAAAATAATTTAGTATTTATAACATCTAAAATAGCACTTAGTTATTTATAAGATATTAAGCTTCCATGATGATTTAAAGGGGAAAATACAAGTAGATATCTTAATAAAATTAATATTTCCTCTTCACAAAAACTTTAATTCCTTTTAATGTATGGGAGTGAAGTAGTAATAGAATCCCTTATAGGAAAGGCGATTTTCTTAGGTTTTTTTATTCCTCAAAATATTGTACTTGGGTACATTAGATAGTTAAGATTAAAGTATTAAATTTAAAGAAAAATGTTGGAAAGCTTCTTATTATTATACATAAATATTAACGCTAAAAATTATGCAATTTTGCATAAACTCTTATATTTCTCTAATAAAAATTCTGGTAATTTTAGGTATAATCATTATCCTTATATTTACGCAGTTCAAAACCACCTTATATAAAAGTAATGAGGTTTTATGGGTAGTGTTATAGAGAATAATGAATAGAAAGGTTAGAGAAAAATATTTATTAGGAGTGCGACAATTTTATTCTAAAGGTATTGAGTCTTAATATTTTATGTATGCCTTGTTTAAAATAAAAATATCTTTACATTAGTTACATGCAACGATTAATGGAAAGATATCTAAGCTGTTGCAGCCTATATTCGTAAGATATATGTTTTCGACTATATAAAAATTACTTGTTTTGTTACAATATCTTTGTAAGATTTTAATAATAAATAAATTGGAGGATTTGAAATGTACAAACATATAATTTGGGATTTTGATGGTACTCTTTTTGATACATATCCAGTAATGGCAAAAATATTTAAAGAATTGCTGAAGAGAGAAGGAATAGACGAGCCATTAAGTGAAATTGTAAAACAAATGAGGGTATCTATGTCATCAGCTTTAAAATACTATGAAAATAAGTATCAAATAGAAAAAGACTTTATAACAAAATATCAATTGCAAAGAAAAGAAATGGAGCTTGAACTATCAAAACCATTTGAAGGAATTGTAGAAATTTGCAAGCATATTCATTCAACTAATAGAAAAAATTATTTGTATACTCATAGAGGAGAATCTTCTATTAAGTTATTGGAAATTTATGGTTTATATGGATATTTTTCTGATTTTATAACATCTCAACAAGGATTTGAGAGAAAACCAAGTCCTGATGCAATTAATTATTTAATTAACAAATATGACATGATTCATTCAGAAACTATAATGATTGGAGATCGGGATTTGGACCTATTAGCAGCGAAAAACGCGGGAATAAGTGCTTGCTATTTTACTGATGAAAATGAAAAAAATGATAATTCTGATTACAAAATCAATAACTTCAAACAATTATGTTCTATCGTTTGAACATAGATAGGAAATTGAAGTTAGCCAGTATTAATTCAATCAAACTTTACTGTACAGAATTTAATTAGGTAAAATGGGATTAAATACATCAATTTTTCGTTACACTTATGAATTAGCATAACATTAAGAAAAAAATTTAGCTTTCAGGATGTTTTTTAGTTAGGTAATAGCGGAGTTTTTTAATGATATTAAGTAATTTGAACAAACAAGGATTTCAATATAAATAAATTATACGAAGAATATATGAATTTTTAGGGGGTGATTATTTTCAGTTAATTCTAACATTAATTGAAAACAATAATATTAAATACTGTTTCTAAACAAAAAGCAGGGAAAATCCCCATGCCCATCAACTTAAGAACGAAAACAAAATGAACTTTCGTTCAAACAAACTAAAAAACACGTAATGTACTT
>NZ_JAQFUL010000189.1:0-1998 GCF_027716265.1 Bacillus cereus group sp. Bc031 | reverse complement strand
CTATCCCCTAAAGAATTTAGGGAACAAGTGGTTTAGGTGTTTTGATTGGTGTCCCGTTTTCAGGGTTCACTTCATATATAAGGTGTTTTTTTATATTTAAACTATATACAATATGTTACTTAGCATTCCTTACTATTCAAGTTATTCTTCTTTAATAACTTACTTATCTTTTGTCTATCTGCCCATCCTACTCCTATTAAGACTAAACTTCCTCCTATTACTATCTTCCAAGTTAAAGACTCATCTAATAAAGCAATTGAAGCAACAATACTTATTAACGGTAAGGCATTTAAATATAACCCACTTACTGATGCCGAGACTGTCTCTAGTGCTCTATTCCAAAACCAATACGCTAAAATTGTTGCGCCTATAACAAGATACATTACACTAAATCCAGTCTTCCATGTTTCGATTTCTGGGAAACCATAGTAAAAAGTTTCTACCATTGCAAATGGTAATAAAATAACAGCTCCAATAATTAAAGTTAATGTTGTAAAAACCTTGTTTGATAAATACTGTTCTTGTTTTGGTCTTTTCAACAATACTGTATAGAAAGCAAATAAGAAAGTGCTTAATAAAATAAGGGTATCTCCTATTAAAGATACTTCTTGATTACCGTTACTAGATCGGATAGTAATAAGAAGTACTCCAGCAGCTCCCAATACAATACCGATCCAATAATTAAGCTGAATTTTTTCTTTCAAAAAGATCGCTGAAAAAAGAATTGTAACTAACGGTAAAGCAGCATCAATAATACTAACATGTAATCCACTTGTTAAAGAAATACCGTAGGATGTGAACATAAAGTAACCAGCTACACCAGTAAAAGATAGTAAACTCATTCTTTTCCACGGCACTTGTTTATGTACAACCGATTTTTTTAATTGTTTAAATGAAAATAGCAAACAAATTCCACCAGCGAAGAAAAGGCGAATAAATAACAAAGTAAATGGCTGAATAACTTCTAACGCCCACTTTGTTGGCGCAATGGCTGTCCCCCATAATATAACAGCCACTAATAACATGCATATTTCTTTCATAATCCCCCACACCCATCAATAATATATATTAATTACCTTAATTATAGATTTTTTGATGAATGAAATCCTTTAAAAATGAAAAGATATTGTATAAATTGAAACTTTAATCAGCGGGGGTTCACTTCAGCGCATGTCACATAGCCCAAAAGCGTTGCGAAATGTTGGCTTGTACACGATGAAACAAAGTTACTTAAACAATAACAGGATGGCTACTGTAAAAGAAGTAGATACTGCCATGCAAGCCAATACGAATGATTGGGGCGTTCAATCAAATTCTATTCAAGCGATTCGCAGAGCCTTATATGCAGAAGTGAAGAGCCTTTTTAAAGCGTTGGAACAATGTAAGAAAAATCCTGAGCAGTTCACAGGGCGTCCGAAGTTTCCAAATTATTCTCGTTCCACTGACAAACGAATCATTGAAATCTATCAAGTCCCTAAAGTGGATAATAATGGGTATTGGATGGTTCCGATGAATGTGGCATTCAAAAAAAATTGGGTTCCATTAAAATACGTATGCCGAAAAATTTAAGACATAAAAAAATCTTCTACATTGAGATTGTACCGAAGCAAAAAAGTCGGTTCTTTGAGGTGCATGATACATATGAAATGCATGTTTCTCAAATGAAGAAACCATCCACGACTACGAGTAACGCTTTGAATTGCAATTTAGGTGTAGATAGATTAGTAAGTTGCGTGACAAATCGTGGGGTAGCATAAATGCTAGAGCGTCAAACTGTCTAGCGATAGACGAAAAGACCTAGCGCTCGAGCTCAAGCCCCCACTGAAAGGCTTTGTCTCACTGGGGGTAGTTGACTTTAAAACGTCTCCATTTCATCCTTTTCTCTCATTAAGATTACTAAATTTACGGATTATGTCATTTGATATATATAAATAAACACAAAAAAACCTAAGTCGAAACGACTTAGGTTTTTGCTTGGCGACGTCCTACTCTCACAGG
>NZ_JAQFUL010000188.1:0-2009 GCF_027716265.1 Bacillus cereus group sp. Bc031 | reverse complement strand
ACCTTTATAAACAAAAAAGAACCCAAAGAATTGAGTGTGGAATTTTTGCTCCACGTACGGACCATTTAGTTGAACAAGAGATAAATTAAATAGCTAAGGATTGTGAAGTATTTTATAATGATGAATGCTTTTTATTTTAGTCTAAAAATAAGAATAAAAGGGGTTGTTTAAAAAAAACAATAATATATTGCATATGGATAATGATTTATTGTAAAACGATAAATAAGTGAGGTGCATTTTTATGAAACGAGGAACAACTGTTTTTTTAAAGATAGCTGTTTTTCTTATTGGGATTACGGTACTCGCCTTGTGTATATTTTGGTTGCCTTGGTTAGCAAATGATACGGCAGAAATGTTTCCGGAGTTTGCTTTTTTGCAATATCCTGTATTAATCGGTTTGTATGTAACTGTGATACCATTTTTCCTTGCTCTGTATCAAGCTTTAAAACTTTTAAACTACATTGAAAATAACAATGCTTTTTCGGAATTGTCTGTAAAGGTTTTGAAATATATAAAATACTGTGCAATTACAATCAGTATCTTATATTTGATAGGGACCATCGTTCTTATGTCTCAAAACGCCTTACACCCAGGAATAGCAATTATCGGATTAACAATTATTTTTACTTCTGTTGTTATTGCAGTCTTCACTGCGGTTCTTCAGAAATTATTAAAAAACGTTTTAGATATAAAATCAGAAAATGATTTTACGGTCTGAGGTGAAACAGTGGCAATTATAATCAATATCGATGTGATGTTAGCTAAAAGAAAAATGAGTGTAACAGAACTATCTGAAAGAGTTGGAATCACAATGGCTAACCTTTCTATTTTGAAAAATGGAAAGGCTAAAGCGATTCGATTATCAACTTTAGAAGCTATTTGTAAGGCATTGGACTGTCAACCTGGGGATATTCTTGAATATCAAAGTGACATTGACAATCAAGAATCAACCATTTGATAGTTTAAACACATTAAGAAGGAATGTCATAAAATTGTTGAATTTTAACTAATGATAGTTGGCTAAAAGAGAGGAATGGACTAAATGGCTAAAGAAATGTTTGTGCAAATAAGTGATTGTAAACTATATGCTAAATTGATAGGGGAAAATAATGGAAAACCAACAATAATAATGGACGCTGGATATGGAGACTTTTCCAAGGCTTGGGATTCAGTAATTGGGGATATTTCAATGCTCTCTAATGTTCTAATTTATGATAGAGCAGGACTTGGGAAAAGTGAAACAAGTTCAAACCCCAGAACCAGCCGTGAGATGGTAAAAGAATTGAAGGAACTTCTTATTGAAGCCAATATTAAACCTCCGTACATATTAGTTGGTCACTCATTTGGTGGAGTTAATATGCGGATATATGCAACTGAATATCATAATGAAGTTTGCGGACTTGTCTTAGTTGACTCTACGCCTGAAGATTACAGAGAAAGATTTCTCCCAACGATGTCACAAGATTTTCAACAAGCATACAACAAGCAATTTGTTTATGAAGGCAATTATGATGAATTTATGGAAAGTCTAAAGCAATTAAAAGAAACCAGACTTAAATTAAATGTCCCATTAATTGTTCTTTCAGCTGGTAAGAAAGCTCATTATTCAAAGGAATCACAAGAGTTATGGAATGACATGCAGAGAGAGATTCTTGAAATATCCTCAGATGGTGAATTGGTGATTGCTGAAAACAGTGCTCATTTTATACAAAATGATGAACCAGAAGTAGTAGTTAGTGCGATAAAAAAGCTAATTGACATTTTTAAAAATTAAATTGTGGAGGATAATACTTAAACCTTAAACTCCCTCAGTTTAATACGATTTTCTCCCAACCCAAATACTCGCTATCGGGGTGCGTTAGTTTATTAAGTAATTTTATGGAAGAGGTCAGAATTTAGTTATTCCATTAAATGGCGCTATTCTTGCATAAGGAAGCGCCTTTTAACGGGGATTTGTTTTTAGGGAGATCCCTTAATCCACCTTTTCGAGGGGATGGGCAAAAACACCC
>NZ_JAQFUL010000187.1:0-2129 GCF_027716265.1 Bacillus cereus group sp. Bc031 | reverse complement strand
TATCCCCTAAAGAATTTAGGGAACAAGTGGTTTAGGTGTTTTGATTGGTGTCCCGTTTTCAGGGTTCACTTCATTTGTCTTTTCAAATGAAGGGTTTCTTTTCTATAGTGTAATACTTTCTCCAGCTTCTAATACTTTCCCTGTACAATTTTGTAGCTTTTCTACAAATTGATATGGATCTTGTTCAATAACCGGGAACGTATTGTAATGCATCGGTACAACAGTTTTCGCCTGAACCCATTTTGCTGCTAAAACAGCATCTTCTGGTCCCATTGTGAAATTATCACCAATTGGTAAAAATGCTACATCAATGTTATTTAATTCCCCAATTAATTTCATATCAGAGAATAGAGCAGTATCCCCTGCATGGTACAAAGTCTTCTCTTCTGCTGTAAATAAAATACCCGCTGGCATACCTGTATATGTAATCGTCTTATTTTCTTCATCAATATAACTAGAGCCGTGGAATGCTTGTGTAAACTTCACTTTTCCGAAGTCAAATTCATGTGAACCACCAATATGCATCGGATGCGTTTTTACACCTTGCCAACTTAAAAATGTCGCTAGTTCAAACGGTGCCACTACAACTGCATTATTTTTCTTCGCAAGTTCTACTGTATCTCCAACATGATCACCATGACCGTGTGATAAAAGAATCGCATCTACTTTTACATCTTCAGCCTTTAAATCTGTTTTTGGATTTCCTGTTAAAAACGGATCAATTAAAATTACTTTTCCATTCGTTTCAATCTTTACAACTGAATGCCCGTGATAAGATACTTTCATTATTACATTCCTCCCCTTATTACATTCTCACTTTTTATTCTACATGATTTTTCAATTCCCTGTCTTTTCTAACATCGATTTACTTGTCATAACGCTTTCTTCCGAGTTAAAGTTATATTTGTAATTAAATATCTCGGGGGTGCCAATCGATGAATGCTAGATTAGAAAATTTAATGCAATGGCTAAAAGAAAAAAACGTTGAAGCTGCGTTCTTAACTTCTACACCGAACGTCTTCTACATGACAAACTTCCACTGTGAACCACACGAAAGACTTCTTGGTATGTTTGTATTCCAAGAAAAAGAACCTATTTTAATTTGCCCTAAAATGGAAGAAGGCCAAGCACGTAACGCTGGCTGGGCACATGAAATTATCGGATTTACTGATACTGACAGACCATGGGATATGATTGCAAAAGCAATTAAAGACCGCGGTATCAATGCAAATGCAGTTGCAATTGAAAAAGAACATTTAAACGTAGAGCGCTACGAAGAATTAACAAAATTATTCCCAAATGCAGCTTTCACGTCAGCTGAGGAAAAAGTTCGTGAACTTCGTTTAATTAAAGACGAAAAAGAACTTTCTATTTTACGCGAAGCAGCTAAAATGGCAGACTATGCTGTTGAGGTTGGTGTAAATGCAATTAAAGAAGATCGTAGCGAACTAGAAGTATTAGCAATTATTGAACACGAATTAAAAACAAAAGGCATACATAAAATGTCATTTGATACGATGGTATTAGCAGGTGCAAACTCTGCTCTTCCACACGGTATTCCAGGTGCAAACAAAATGAAACGCGGCGATTTCGTACTATTTGATTTAGGCGTAATCATTGACGGTTATTGCTCTGACATTACACGTACAGTAGCATTCGGCGACATTTCTGAAGAGCAAACTCGTATTTACAACACTGTACTTGCTGGAC
Source organism: Bacillus cereus group sp. Bc031 (assembly GCF_027716265.1). NCBI lineage: Bacteria > Bacillati > Bacillota > Bacilli > Caryophanales > Bacillaceae > Bacillus > Bacillus cereus group sp. Bc031. Next base: position 419 of record NZ_JAQFUL010000187.1, on the reverse strand, counting down.
AACTACAAGCAGTTGAAGCATGTAAACCAGGTGTTACACTTGGTGCAATCGACAACGCTGCTCGTTCTGTTATCGCAGATGCAGGTTACGGCGACTTCTTCCCGCACCGCCTTGGTCACGGACTAGGAATTAGCGTACACGAATATCCAGATGTAAAAGCTGGTAACGAATCTCCATTAAAAGAAGGTATGGTCTTCACAATCGAGCCAGGTATTTACGTACCAAACGTAGGTGGCGTTCGTATTGAAGATGATATTTATATCACAAAAGACGGATCAGAAATTTTAACGAAATTCCCGAAAGAATTACAATTTGTAAAATAATAAAAAAGGCAGCGTGAGTGCCATAGCCATCAAGTTAAGAAAATGAATAAAATTTAACTAAATGGGTCATCCTTCCATGCATACCGCATGGAAGGA
>NZ_JAQFUL010000186.1:0-2368 GCF_027716265.1 Bacillus cereus group sp. Bc031 | reverse complement strand
TATGGTGCGACAAGAAGTCGCATTCCCACAGGGTAGCTTCTGCTACTAGATTAGATGCAAAGTCTATCTCCATCCGAAACTGCGGACTTGGTAACGGGCTCGTGGGTTGCATGAGGAAATGTGGAAACAGAGAGTCTGTACATGACTCGGAATACCGCTAGGAGAAGACAGGTACGGTGAACGAGAGTGAAGGCTCGTAAGCTTCGTAATCGTTAGCTTGGGATAATGTACAGCTCTACCCAGGTCTTGATAAGAGGAAAGGCATTCTCATAATACTGCCGCGTTGCATCCCGCAACTTATCCGGAGTAAAGAGTCCACCTAACCCTGTCGTATCTGTGGAATGTGAAACTTGGTAAGCCCTATGTCATCTGCGCAAGCAGTAGGATGACTGTAAAGTCAAACGATGTGGCAGAGGGTAAAGGATATAAGAGAAAGCAAAAGCCGCTAGCCGAAAGGAAACAGGAAAGCATAGAAATATGTATAACTGAGCGGATATTGTCGTCCTTACGGACAAACCCATGACAAGCCTGAAAGGGAGCCCACTTCTTATAGGTCTTCAACATGGAAATACATTTGTAAGTTATCTTCTGACGAATAGGAGCGTGCAGTTATGAACACCTCAGAACGAGCGTCGGCGCACGTCTCGTATACAAACTGGAAAGCAGTTCAGATGTATGTGACGAAGTTACGACAAAGAATTTACCGTGCCGAACAGTTACAGCAACAAAGAAAGGTAAGAAAACTTCAACGCTTACTCATGAGAAGCGAAGCAAACTTACTGTTATCAATTAGACGAGTAACACAGCAGAATAAAGGAAAGCGAACAGCAGGTGTTGATGAACATACAGCCTTGAGTCGCAGAGAAAGAAATCTTCTCTATGAGCAACTCAAAAAGTTAAATACGCTACAACACCGACCAAAACCAGCAAAACGTATATACATTGTGAAGAAAAACGGAAAATTGCGACCGTTGGGCATCCCAACTATAAAGGATAGGGTATATCAAAATATAGTGCGAAATGCCCTTGAACCACAGTGGGAAGCCAGATTTGAAGCTATTTCTTACGGGTTTCGTCCTAAGCGAAGTACCCATGATGCCATACGAAGCATTTTCAATAGAATCAACGGGGGCACAAAGAAGAAATGGATATTTGAAGGAGATTTTCAGGGCTGTTTTGATCATCTCAACCATGAGTGGATACTCAAACAAACTTCTTACTTCCCAGGAAGAAAACTATTGAAGCGATGGCTCAAGATGGGATACATGGAGCAAAGCTTTTTCGCGGAAACGCAAGAAGGTACTCCGCAAGGAGGAATTATCTCGCCACTTCTCGCTAACATTGCCCTTCATGGAATGGAAGAAACCTTGGGAATTACTTACAAGAAAAACTATAAAGCTAATGATAGTTATATTATGAATCCTGCTTGCAAATTTACCCTTATCCGTTACGCAGATGATTTTGTGGTCTTAACGGAGACAAAAGAACAAGCACTCTCTGTATATATGAGACTTCGTCCCTACTTAAAGGACAGGGGATTGGAATTAAGCCCTGAAAAGACGAAGGTTACACATATTGAGGAAGGATTTGAGTTCCTAGGATTCTTGATTCGGCAGTACCAAACTGAACAGGGGAATAAACTGTTCATCAAACCAAGTAAGGGCAGTAGACAGAAAGCGAAGAAGAAAATTGGAGATACTTTACGTGTCATGAGGGGTCAATCCATCGGAGAAATCATCCGAGTGCTTAATCCTATTATCAGAGGATACGGGCAATACTGGAAACATGTCGTTTCTAAGAAAATCTTTGGTACAATGGATAGCTATATCTATTGGAGAATCGGCAAACATCTTCGACAGCTCCATCCAAAGAAGTCGTGGAAATGGATATATGCAAGATATTACAGGCATCCACATCATGGTGGAAATGCTTGGACACCAACCTGCCCGAAAACAAATATCCAACTCTTACATATGTCATGGATTAAGATTGAGAGACACAACATGGTGAAATTCAAAAATAGTCCTGATGACCCAACATTGAAAGAATACTGGGAAAAAAGAGACCGTAAGGTATTTGATACGGAAAACACGATGGATAGAATGAAGCTGGCTAGAAAACAAGGTTACCGCTGCGCTATCTGCAAAACTCCACTACGAAACGGGGAAAAGGTAGTCGTAAAAGACATGCCTGTTCCGCAACACCTCATATTGTCTAATTTAAACTTAAAATTAGTTCACTTACCTTGCCTATACTAAAGGGACTAAAATCGGATAAAAAGAAGGCTTGAGCCGTATGATGGGAAACTGTCACGTACGGTTCTGAGGGGAGTTGGGGGCAGCGATGCCCCCCGCTTACCCGACTAAAT
>NZ_JAQFUL010000185.1:0-2383 GCF_027716265.1 Bacillus cereus group sp. Bc031 | reverse complement strand
GTTGGGACCTTGTCCCTGTGAGAGTAGGACGTCGCCAAGCAATCTTAAGACGAGTCAGAATGACTCGTCTTTTTTGTGTTTCTAACTTCTTATTAGCCTCGAGTTATCCTTTTGTATTCAATTTCTTTCATCATTTTCGATGTGTAGTTTCAGATTTTATATTTTATTTTTTGTGGAAGCAATCTATTGGTGTGTTAAAATAGTACCGTTATTTTTTGAGTGCTTTAATATAGGGATATTTAATTTTTAAAAAGGAGATAATATGAAAAAGATAGGTATAATTACTATAGTAGTCTTAATCCTTCTAGCGATTGTGTATATGTTAGTTGGAAATTATTTTTATAACTATGCGTTGAATGCGAAACAAGAAAAAGAATTTTTGGAAGATAATCCTCATTTAGTAGAAACGGTAAATGCATCGGGAGATGCATTGGCTACAAATGAAGAGAAGAATGCGAACTTCGTATCAAAGTATAAGCCTAACACATTAACTATACGTTCTTTCGATAAACTGAATTTAACAGGTTATGAATATATGAATGAACAATCTAGTCATAAATGGGCGATTGTAGTTCATGGATACAATGGTAGGGCATCAGAAATGACGAAATATATTCGCAACTTTTATGAACAAGGCTATAATGTCATAGCACCAGATCTTCGTGGGCACGGGAATAGTGAAGGGGATTATGTTGGTATGGGCTGGCATGATCGTAAAGACATTTTGATTTGGATTCAACAAATTGTAAAGAAAGATCCTAATGCTGAAATAGCACTATTTGGTGTTTCGATGGGCGCGGCAACTGTAATGATGACTTCAGGTGAGGATTTACCTTCTAACGTTAAAGTTATTATTGAAGATTGTGGGTACTCAACTGTTGTTGATGAATTTACGTATCAATTAAAAGATCTATTCCACTTGCCGAAGTTTCCTGTTATGAATGCGGCAAATACAGTTACAAAATTAAGAGCTGGATATGATTTAGAAGAAGCTTCAGCTATTAAACAAGTTGCAAAAAGTAAAACACCGATGCTATTCATTCATGGGGATGCGGATACATTCGTTCCTTTTGAAATGTTAGATGAAGTATATAATGCTGCAAAAGTAGAAAAAGAGAAATTAATTGTTCCAGGTGCTGGACATGGAGAAGCTGAGAAGATAGATTCAAATACGTATTGGAATACCGTATGGAAGTTCGTGGGAAGATATATTCAAGCATAATTAGATTTATATATACGATAATCAGAAGGTAATACTTTTGATTATCGTTTTTCTATTTATAAATTTATTTTAGGTTGTAGTATTTAAGGCTTGAAGCATAAATTTTTGAATTCCTTAGTGCCAGTGCTACAATGATTGAAAACTACATGTTAATGAGGTGTTTCTATGAAAATTGAAGTATGGTCAGATTTTGTATGCCCGTTTTGCTACATTGGGAAACGTAGATTAGAAGTAGCTTTAGAGCAATTTCCTCATAAGAAGGATGTTGAAGTTGAGTTTAAAAGTTTTGAATTAGACCAAAATGCTCCAATCTATTCTGGAACAAGTATTAATGAAGTACTTGCATCAAAGTATGGGATTAGTATTGAAGAAGCGAAACGTAATAACGTGCAGCTAGGTAATCATGCAGCTAGTATGGGTTTAAGTTTTAATTTTGATGAGATGAAGCCGACGAACACTTTTGATGCGCATCGTCTTGCGAAATTTGCAAAGGATCAAGGGAAAGAAAAAGAGATTACGGAAAATCTACTTTTTGCATATTTCACTGAATCAAGAAATTTAAGTGATGTGGATACGCTCGCTACTATAGCTGAAGCTTCAGGTCTAGACAAACAAGAAGCTTTACAGGTTATTAATGATAAAAGCGCATATGCAAATGATGTTAGAGTTGATGAAGCGATTGCTCAGCAATATCAAATTTCAGGAGTACCTTATTTTATTATTAATCAAAAGTATGCTATTTCAGGTGCACAACCACTTGAAACTTTTGTTGGTGCACTTCAGCAAGTGTGGGAAGAAGAGAATCCTGTACCTAAGTTACAAGAGCTTTCTTCAGAAGGTGGAAGCGATATGTCTTGTACAGATGAAAGCTGTTCGGTACCTTCAAAAGAACAATAGTTTTTATGATGGAAAGCAACCCATAGAGTATTATATGGGTTGCTTATATATTCTGATAGAAGAGGTATGTAAATAGGGTTTTAAAAAAATGAAGTTTTTTTAAAAAACGTATTGACGATTAATACTTAGAGGTGTAATATAGAACAAGTCGCCGATGACAATAACGTCGAAAGCGACAAACGAAATGAAAAACTTAGTTGACATTGAAAGATGAAGATGTTAATATAAGGAAGTCGCAAATGAGCGGCCAAGTAGTTCTTTGAA
>NZ_JAQFUL010000184.1:0-2416 GCF_027716265.1 Bacillus cereus group sp. Bc031 | reverse complement strand
CAAACAACGATTTAGCCGTTCATAATGGGGAATTTCATTTCGTTGAAATTGGGGAAATTTGAATCGTTGTTGACACACGCAAATCTATATTGCGAAAACACTTCTTTAATGCATATAAAAAGAGCATTAAATCGCAGAAAGAATAAAGGAATTACTTTTATAGGTTCTGGAAATTATCATTATGTATCTCATTTATTATTAGAAGAAATAAACAAGCCTTTTACCCTTATACTATTTGATCATCATACTGATATGAACTTACAGGGAGCGAATGAACAGACTCTTATTTCCTGTGGATCTTGGGTATCATTTTCTCTTCGAAATAATGATAATTTAAAGAAGGTAATCATTATTGGGCCTTCTTCTCTTACAATTCATTCTAATGATTGTCCATACGTAGAAATTTTTCCAATTGATATATCACATGAAGTATCCATGCATACAATACTTTCACATATTCATACAGAAACAATATATGTAAGCATTGATAAAGATGTTTTAGATCCAAAAGTTACTATTACCAATTGGGATCAAGGGCACATGAAATTATCTAGACTTTTACAATTTATTCATTCTCTAATTATGAATAAATCTATTTATGGTATTGATATTTGTGGTGAACTCCCAGTTTATCCTTCTCAACTTTTCTTACCTAAATATAAAAATGCTATTCAGAAAAATGAACAAGCAAACTTACAAATTTAAAAAACAATTTATGAAACGAACTTACATATTCAATATGCATAAAAAGAACGAGTACCTTATAAGGTACTCGTTCTTTTTATGCGCGATTTTCTTTTAACCACTTCGTAATCGCATCTAATCTCGAAACATCAAAACGACTCTCTTCACACACATGTAAACTGTTTAAGTTATTTACAATTTCTAGTTCATTCGTTTTTACACTTTTCGCTTCAATTATTTTGCAGTACCCGTCTGTAATGGCATTTAAATTTTCATAATAACGTTGAAACGATTTTGATATATGTAAATGTTTTTCAAAGTTTCTTCTTTTTGTCTCGTCAAATTCTTTCCGTTTTCTAAGTTCTTCATCATTCGTATATAAATAAAAATATTGATCAGGAAAACCAATTTCCCTATGTATCAGCTTTTCTTTATAAAAGTTTTCTATTAAAGATAATGGCTGATCAAATATTTCAAAATGGAAACACCAATTATAACTAAGCGGCTGATAAATGTCTCCATCAAGTATTACTAATTTATATTGCTCTGACTTCTGCATTGCTATTTTCCAGCGCTCTACTTGTTTTTCAAAATACCATGTTCTATGTTCATTTTTTGGTCTTTCAAATAATAAATTCACTTCAGGTATAATATAAGCACCATAATTCTTTTCTAACTCACGACACGTTGTGCTCTTACCAACCGCACTTGCTCCCTCAAACGCTATAATCCCCATAGTTCCTCCCTCTTTCATTAACTAAAATCTCTTTGTTTCGCTTTTCTCCCCCATAACTGTTTCCATAAAACAATTGAAGCGATGGAGAGCATTATTGTTGTAATGATACTGCCTTCAATACCAAATGTGCCTCCATGCAATATTTCTGGTCCATTTGTTATAGACTTAAAAATCGGAGTGGAATACACATTTGTACCACTAACGGCGAAACCATATACATTATATTGCGCCCAATTCCAAATTGAGTGCCATGCACATATTCCCCATAGACCATCTTCTTTCAATACGTATAAAGCTGCGTATACTCCAACTAATATTATATTCGATATAGATAATATTGTAATTCCCGGATTAAGGAGATGAAGAAATCCAAATAAAAAAGAAGTAACAATTATTCCAACCCATATACGACCTCTAGTAGAAAGAACCGGGAATAACCAACCTCGTACAATAATTTCTTCAGTTGCCCCTTGTATTAAAAATGCAACTAAGGATCCTAATATACCTACTATTACTGTTGAGGTAATATGTTGTACTTGTAATTTTACACTTCCCATTAGTAACAGCAAAATAACTGGTATTGAAATAAATACAAATCCTATTAATGCACCTTTTAAATACTTTCTCATCCATTTCTCTTTCCAAAAACCCATGGATGAAAATGGCCTTTTTTCTACAAAACGAATCCATATAAATAAAATGAGTATAGCTCCTCCAAATGTTAACAGCATTCTAATATTATCATAAATCCCTTTCATGAATGTTGTTTCAACTTTCGGTAAAAATAACATAAACAACATAAATAGTTCACCTAAAGTCAAAAATATAATGGCTAATATTACAGCAAAGATTGGATGGACTTTTTTTCTCCCTGTTTTTGCTGCTTCAATTATTTTAAATGAATTATTTTTCACTCTCTTTCCTCCTCGTATATTATATTTAAGCTGTTATTTCAGCTTTAAATTCCCTTAATAAGAGACCCGTAAATTAATACTT
>NZ_JAQFUL010000183.1:0-2471 GCF_027716265.1 Bacillus cereus group sp. Bc031 | reverse complement strand
CCAAACAACGATTTAGCCGTTCATAATGGGGAATTTCATTTCGTTGAAATTGGGGAAATTTGAATCGTTGTTGACAGTGCCTACTCTTTAGCAAAACAACAGCAACTTACAGGGTATATCGTTTTAACAAACTCGGCTGCTCCTATGAAAAATATATATACGCTCGCTCATGAAATTGGTCATATTTTATTTACAAGACGTGTTCACGGAAAACTTACTCACGCAGATCCTCATTCCCCAACTGGCTCGGAGCACCATCCTTCTCCAACAAATCTTATGTATCCGATCGTCCCTCGCCCTGAAAATGTCCATATTCAGTCTCTATTAACGAACGAACAAAAAGCTCTCTCTTTACAAAGCTCTTTATTGCAAAGAAAAAAACAGTAACGCCCTTGTTACTGTTTAAAACAATAGATTCCAATCAATAAATCACATTCCGGCTGCAACGGATGCAAATATACAACTAAACATAAATACAATTACTCTAAAAATCTCTATATAATATTTCTTTGGAAATATTTTTTTGCATATCCAGAGCAGCCACTTTCCTATTAAACCGAAGAACAAAACATATCACAATATTATAATATAAAATACAAATATGATTATCCTTTGTATTTCTAGAGCTTCTTCTTAGAAATACACTCTTACTATTTGTTCAACCATAAATATCATAAAAATTGGGATTCCTAAAACAAGTAAACCAATCCAACCAAGAGACCGAACATTCACAATCGTTGTTATCAATAGCATAACTCCTCCAATTAAATATCTTCCTAATTGAGGGAGTTCATATAAAGGAAAACTGTACCAACCCTTTAAGAACATTATTAATATTGGTAAATAAGTGAGTATTACTGCTCCAAATAGCAGTAAACCTTTTTTCAACATACTCCTTTGAAAACTAGCACCTCTTAAAAATAAAACCCCTCCCATAATCATTAACAGTAAGATAACCGGATATCCGATTAATCCTATTAAAGAAATGGTATAAGGTTCATTTAAATTTCGAAATAAAAGATCTGGAATAGTCCAATAGCATAATATACTCATAACAGCTGTAGCTAGCCATCCTAAATTCCATTTATAATCAACTTGCATTTCTTTTACAAGTTGATTTGCATATTCCTTTGGTGAATCACCAAATATATCCTCTACATTCTTGCCTCTTTTTTCACCTTCAGTTAAATGCAATTCTGCATCTTCTAAAAAGGATTCAATATCTTTTTCACTTATCCCCTTTGCCGTTAAATAAGTACCTGTATTTGCAAGGAAATCTCGTGACTCTTGAGAAAGCATCGCATTCCCTCCTTCCAAATTACTAGTTTACACTTTTTCTCTCCTCATTTTTGAAAGACCATCGCATTAATACATATAAACTTCCATACAGAAGTAAAGATTCTAACATTCCCATGTATGGACTTTTTTCTCCCAATCCTTTAAATACAAACATAATGAATAGCGGGACAATAACAGTTAATATCCCAATCCAGCCAAGTATGTATGCTTCTCCAATTAACAGTACTAACAAGATAACTCCAGCTAGTATATAACTTTGTATAGTCGTTAATTGTAATACAGGTGTCCCATACCATTTATTCATAAACATTAATAATACTAGTAATAAAATCGGTAGCAATGCTGCTACATAAATAATGCTAAATTCTTTTATTTTACTCTTAAATGATGACATTTTAAAAGCAAATATAATTCCTACAATCGTAATCATTAAAACAATTGGGTATCCAATTAATTGTACATTCGTTAATGTAAATTCATGATTTGGGCTTTCAAATAAAATATTTGTAAGTAACCAATACCCGCCAATACCAATTATCATTCCTAAAATACTCTTTATACTCCCGCCTTTATCTTTCTCCATCTCTTTCGCTAATTCTTCCGCATACTCTTTTGGCGAATCACCAAATATATCACTTACCGTTTTCCCTTCTTTCTCACCTTCAATTAAATGAAGTTCTGCATCTTCTAAAAAAGCGTCAACATCTTCTTCTTTCATTCCTTTCGTTATTAAATACACTTTCGTATCAATTAAAAATTTTTCTCCTTCTTTAGAAATCTGCATGATAATCCCTCCCTTATTTAATCGCTTCTCTTCTATTCGTCTTCATCATAATTTCAAGGAAAATTAAAATAAACAAACTTCCGTATAAACATATAATTTGAAATAACATTGGAACAAGGTCTTCTGATGTAAATGTTTTAAACACTAACATAATAGAAAGCGGGATGATTAAATATAAGTTTTTAAACCATCCATTAAAATATATATTTATTGCTACTGTAATGATGAAAATACTACCAGCTAATATATAACTTTGCATTTGGGTGAATATAAACATTTTTGTAGGATAAATCACATCTAATATCGTTACAGCCCCATGCCCATCAACTTAAGAATTTTCACTACCCCCAAGTGACAAAAAACGTTATTCTTTCTAAAAAGCTAGCTA
>NZ_JAQFUL010000182.1:0-2489 GCF_027716265.1 Bacillus cereus group sp. Bc031 | reverse complement strand
CCGAATTTCACTATGCAATAGCAAAAGAGTGGAGATTTTTTGAGTGGTTTTCTCAAAAAATACTACTCGACTATTGCATTGTGGAAAGCCCTCTAAAAAAAATGAAAAAAGAATATATTTAAGGCGATATTTATCGCCTTAAATATATAGAAAAGAGTAAGCAGGGGGTAAAAAGTAGATTTTAAGCTGATATATAGCTATTGAAGGGCATTTTCTTTGGTCTAATTTTTTATACTTTTTGGTCTAATTTTTTTTGACCTTTTGGTCTAATATATAGGAGAAAGGTGATAATATGCCAAAACAAAAAACTGAAAACGAAATAATATATGGTACCCCTCCAAGATATTGACAAACATTCAGACATTAACATAAAAATTCAAATTTTCGCTAGAACGTGCATTTTTTATATGAAAATATTCAATAAAAGTTTACATTCAGAAATAAAAAGTCGCATCTTATTAAAGTTCAACTCATCCATAGTAAAAAACAGATACATTTGATCTATTCCATATTTGAACTGTACAACATATTTCTTCTCCATCTAAACTTTCTATACAACATAGGACAAACGTACAAACAAAATTGAACCTGTATGGAATACTATAGCTATAAATAAAGGGGGAATAGAAGTGAATCAAAACAACTGTAATGAACGTATTTATTGTGACCCTAAATATATTATTAAAGACACCTATATAGAAAAAGAAGTAATATATGTTCATCCTATTATTCATATTAATAGAGAGCACATACAATATGTTCCACGTCATGTTTATGAGGAAAAAACGATACATGAGGTCATAGATCCTGGATATCCAGATTGTTGTGATACAGACAAAAAAGAAAAAAAACCTTGTACTTGCTGTAGAAAAAAAAGAAATTGTTGGAGTTGGTTTTAAATCTCCTTGTTTTCACCACAGGTTTCTATCTATACAATTCCACTTAACTATTGCATAATAAAAAACTTTGCTTGATATAAACAAAAAACCTTTTCATATATTTTGGTATAAAGAACCAGAATCAAATATAAGAAAAAGTATAAGCTTAACGAATATACACAAGCTTTCTTACTAGTTAAACCCATTAAATTATAAAAGATCACTTAAAAAGGTCATCTTTTATAATTTAAAAATAACTATATATTATTTATTTTATATAAACATACTATACGATTATTACAAGAATACAAAATACCAAAAGAAATACCTTTCCTTTACTTTATAAGATCCTTTTGCAAGAAAACATCTCTTTTTAAAGAGGTGTTTTTCTTTGTTCATTTGATGTTAAATGTACAAACCTAAAAATATAACAAACATAAACTAAAAAGGATCTTTTTCACAAGGATCCTTTTTTTCTGCATTTTATAAGAAATTATCTTTTTGTTATTACAAACGTGTAACTCTTATAAAAATTTTTTGTTATTGTTCCCCTTGTTTTTGGTCTGTTCGGCTTGGCGACATACCAGCTCCCGCCGAATTCCATAATACAAGGGCAAAAAATACTACTCGACCCTTGTATTATGGAAAGCCACTTATATAGATATAGAAGGGGAATTGGTAAAAATGTAGTAATATCAATAGTTTTAGAGTTTAGTATGTTTCATGAGAGTTTACATTAATGTTTCATGTAGTGCAACATAGTTGCAACTTTCTGTTTCTTTTTTGAAACGAGTTGTTGCAATGATAAATTACAGATGGTAAAATTAGGACATGAAACATGTTGTTTCAAAAACTACACATTAATGTATAGTGGGAGGTTACATATGTTTGCAGGAAAAGAAAAAGATACAGAAGTTAAATACGTAGCCTTAGAAGATGCTGAAATTTTTGATAGTGCTAGTGAAGCCCTAGAAGCTAAAAGAGCGAAAGAAAGCCAAAAGAACAAGAATTTCATACAAATCAGTAGAGGTTTAGGAACAAAAGCATTAGCCTATATCATTTCCGAAAATGCAGTTGCAGGACAACTTTACATGTTCTTTATAGAAAATATGGATGTTAATAGCAATAGCATAATGGCCTCACATAAAATTTTAGAAGAGGTTACTGGAAAATCAAGAACAACGATATTTAGAGCAATTTCATGTCTAGAAGAAAACGGATTGATCGCTATTGGTAAAGTAGGAAATACAAACGTATATATCTTAAATCCAGAAGTAGCTTGGGCTACAAGTAGAGATAAAAAAGACTTCGTTAATTTCAAAGGTAATATTCTTCTTGGACGTACAGAAAACAAAGACCTATTTAATAAATTTGAACGTTCAAAATACATTAAAACAAATGTTTTAAGATAAAGGACAAATAAAAAGGCACTCCCTATTGCCCAGGGAGCACCTACATCTTTGAATCTGCACACAGAACATATGCCTTTTTATTTTCCTATAAATCTTTTTTAAATACAAGGAGGATGAAAAGTATGACTGCAAACCAAATGTTAGAAATGATTGTTGAGCAAAGTGTACAGGAACTAGAAAAAATTGAAAATCTTAAGGA
>NZ_JAQFUL010000181.1:0-2494 GCF_027716265.1 Bacillus cereus group sp. Bc031 | reverse complement strand
TGATTATTATCTTTTAAACTTGTATCATCAAGTCCGAGTATCTTTACTATTGCAGCTGTCTCAAAGCTCCAATACCCCACATATCCAGGTTCTTTATGCGCATTTTTCCATTCATAATCATAATGGCCTTTAAACCATTCTTTCTCCATATACACTTGTAATCTTTTAGACGCTTCTTTTTTATCTGTTTGTGCAAGTTCTATAATCTCTTTCGTTTTTGCATATGGATTTTCTTTATAATATCTGTTCGTCATGTTTGTGTATCCGATATCACTAGCGCATAAGAGGAAATCAATTACTGCGTCGTTCATATTTTTTTTATCAACTATCTTTTTTAATCTTTCTATATTCTTTTTATCCGTTTCTAACAAAATTCCTAAAGAAATTATCCAAAGCATATATATATAACCCACTTTGCTAGCTCCTGTATACTCTAAATCATCTATCGCATTATAAAAATATACTTCCATTTTACTAATGTCTTCTCCTAAAGAATACATTGCCCTAATGTCGTTCATCTCATGTATAAAATTCGACAAATAATTTTCTAATATAATACTTTTGTTATCATTAGGATATCTTTGAATACCATTTTTTTCATCTTCTTCTAAACTTTTAATCTCTTCTCTATTTTCTTCGATAAACTCTTTATGATATTCTATTCCCCTTTTACATTTTTCTTCTATACATAAATGATCTCTCATTCTTTTTAATTCCTCCTCGCTTCTAGATTATGGCCACTCTCCAACGATGTTACCCTTTGCATCTATCTTAAATGTTTTAACCTTTCCACTACTATCAACTTTTGATAATACTCTTTCAACTTTACCTCTTTTCAAGGCTTTCGTAATCTGTTCAGCTAATACTTCATCTCCCTCAACAGCTTTTAATATTCTACTTTTTCCAGTTTCAGAACCTTTCAACCAATCATTTGACATTTGTCGTCCATCTTTAGTTTTTCCTAATTGTGAACTACCAAATTTAGCTTCATCTATAACGTATTTGATCTTTGACTCTGCATTTGTATTTTCGTATAATCCATCAATTCCTTTTACTATTTTATCATTACATTTACTTAAAAAGTCATTCATTACTAAGGTAAAACGTAAATTCACAAAATTATCAGAAACCCAAATTACGGATGAATCATCATTAACCTTCTCTATTCTAAATCTTAAATTATTGTATGTAATCCACTTTATATTACCTTGTATTTTTTCTTCTTTCATAATTATTTTCCTCCCATACTATGACATCCATTGCTGGATTTGTTTTTAAACTGCCATATATCACATTTTCCCATGAACCATACTTTTTATAAAGTTGTTCAGGTGTAGGTCCTTCTGCCTTGCCATATTCAAGAATATTTCTTTCATTGCATTCAATCCATGTTTTTTCACAAAAACGGCATTGAGATTTCTTATTAGATATCCTAAGTACACTCATACTCTCATCCGTCTCTTTTTCTTGTAACCAATTTCGTACCACTGATGAACACCCTTTACAGGTGTAAAAACATAGAAAAAAACCTTGATTGGTATATATGCCAATCAAGGTCTCATTTTAAATACCACCTATTATTTACATATTTCTCTTTCCCATACTCTTTTTCCGTCAGTTAAAAATACTGCACTTGGTGGATCATCATAGAGAGAAATTTCAACCAATGAACTTTTTTCTTGTTTTAACCAATTATATACAGTACCTTCGTTTGTATTAGGTCGAGATAAAATATTATTTACTCTAAATACAGCTGCATCATATTCTGTATAATTTATATCATCCTCATCTAGTCCATTGTCTGTTTCAAAAACTGTATCTAGTTCTCCAATAATCCTCAATCCACTTTTCCATTCTAGTATCATGTCACTATGTTCATAATTTATTAATGTTCCAATTAAAGAATCGTACCCCATTTGCATCCTCTTTTCTTATGATTTTTATGGTCTTGATGGTACTATATGAGCGCCATCTTTTCCATAATGGATCAACCCTTTAGTAGTCTCATGGTATTCACCAGTATTGCGGTCATAATATTTTCCTATTGGCTCACCAAAGTCTACTCTTTCTCTACCGTTTTTTAATAGTTCACCTTTCCCGGCAAACTTATCAAGCAATTCTTGCACTATTTTATTATCACCATAGAAAATACTCTTATTTTTTCCATTTGCTAATTCTTGTTTATAGTTCGGTGTATCAGGAATATGCTTTTCTTGAGCTCCTGCTTTCACTTTTATTGGATAACCATTTACTTCACGGTATGGACCTTTAGGTACAGAATCTTTTCCATAAGAAGGTATTCGATTACTCGCACCCTTACCTCCACCAGAAGACTGGATTTTTTGAATAGTATCCTTAGCATTTTGAATCGATTTATTCCAAACAAATCCACCATGCGCAAAAAGACTAGCCCCAGTAGCTGTTGCTGCTATATCTAATGGAATAACAATTGGTGATGCTAACCCACCAGTTCCTACTTCTGCCACGATAGTTA
>NZ_JAQFUL010000180.1:0-2515 GCF_027716265.1 Bacillus cereus group sp. Bc031 | reverse complement strand
AGGTGGTGTTGACAGTAATCAAAAAATAATATAAAATAGTATAAAATCATATAAAAGCGAGTCTAAAATAGACGCGTTTTTATTTTTGGAAGTGATATGATGGAAAAATTTCTTACTCAAAAACAAGCGATGGATTTTTTAAATGTTTCTCGCATGACAATTCTTAGTTATGAAGAAAAAGGTTTATTATCTCCTGTTAGAACCGCTGGTTCGCATAGAAGGTATTTACAATCAGAATTAGAAAAATTAATGGGCATTGACACACAAACTTCTTCAAAGAAAAATACCCAAAGAGCTTTTATTTATGCGAGAGTTTCTACAAAAAAACAAGCGGATGCAGGTAATTTAGAACGACAAGTGCAACGTTTGCAGAACTATTGTAATGAACAACGGTTCGAAATCGTTCAAACCTATACAGAAGTAGCTTCTGGAATAAATGAAAATAGACAACAATTACATCGTATGTTAAAACAAATCGAAAAAAAAGAAGTTCAATATGTAATTGTTGAATACAAAGACCGTCTTGCTAGGTTTGGTTATTCTTATCTTGAAAGTTTTTGCACCTCTCATGGCGTTACAATTATTGCAATAGAAACAAAAATGGAAAAAAGTTTAAATGAAGAAATGGTAGAAGACATGATTTCAATTATTACTTCCTTTTCTGCTAGATTGTACGGTCAAAGAGGGTCAAGAAAAATTAAAAACGAATTAAAGAAAATGGATATAAAACAAAATTAGAAAGAGGTGAATCTCTCATGGCGAAAAAGAAAAATAGTTTACAGTTAACGTATGTTGGTGTGTTTGTACAACCAAATGTGATATTTACACGCATTTTGGATGAATTAATGCGTAAATTTTTATCATCAAAGCGTTATTCTCGTGAACGGATTTTCGAAGGTGGAACCCGTAAACAAGTTGTCGAACAAACGAAACAATTGTTTATTCCGAATTCTCGTTATATGAGAGATTCGTTTTTAGAAGCAGAAGCTTCTATTTCTTCACAAGAAGAACTTTTGCCTATGTATGTCTTACAAAATAATAAAAAAATTGAACAATCACAACAAAAATTAGAGAAATTGCATTCTCGTAAACCGAAAAATGTCAAACAAGCCTATAAAATTGAACAAAGTGTGTTTTACACACAATATAAAATCAAAAAACTAACAAAACAACGAGATTATTACCAACATCATATTGATAATGGGACTGTTCCTAAAATGGTAGATGGTACAAAAAAACGAATGGAGCTTTTGAAAAAAGGAAAAATAACAAAAGAAGAATGGCGTGAATCACGAAGTGATTCCCTTTATTCTCGTGGCGAAAAATCAAAAGGCGGAAACGAAAACATGAAGTTAACGTACTTAGAAGGCAATCTCTTCGAGATTGCGATTTTAAATCCTTTAAGCGCAAAACGAAATGATCGACTACGTTTTACTGTTCGTTTTCCTGAAAAGTTTGTACATACAATTGCTTCCTATTTAGAAACAGGCGAATCCTATTCGATTCGTTTAAAACGAAGAAATGGTACATATCAAGTCCACCTTGCATTAGAGGGAGAAATCACTGCACAACCTAATTTTTCGAAGGGTGTAGCGGGAATGGATATTAATCCCGATAATTTATCTGTGACGATTGTTCATGCGAATGGAAATTTTCGTACTTCGAAAGTGTTTTGGATACATGACGTCAATACCGTTTCAGCGAATAAACGAGACTTTATTATTCAAGAAACGTTGTACGAAGTTATGCGATGGATACAATCGTTTGATATAGATACATTAGTAATCGAAAACTTGAAATTTTTACAAACGAATGGGGGCAAATCGTTCAATCGAATGGCGAGTAATTTTTCATACAGTAGTATGATCAAGTCATTAGTGTCTATTTCTTTTAAAGAAAACATCGCGTTAGTAGAAGTTGGTGCGTATTATTCCAGTTTCATTGGTCGAGTGAAGTACCAACAACAATATGGTTTATCCATTCATCAATCGGCTGCGTTTGTATTAGCCCGTAGAGGAATGGGATTCGAGGAAAAAGTTCCGAAGGAACTTCTGTCAGTCCTTTTTACAAAGGAAGTAAAAAAGGGACAGAAAGTATCGGACTTATTCAAACACTGGAAAAAAGCAAAACAATGGTTCGAAGATACAAAAAAAGATTTAATGGAACTCGGAGTGTATGATAATAGCATGTATTTTAAAGAAATACTTCACTATCAAACAATAACCGTTCCATTTTAATAGAAACCTTTAAGTTTATATCTCTGCATGGACATTTCTCATATGAGAAATGTGAAAATTCCGAAGGAAGGATTGCTGTGTGGGAATATAAATAGCTCTGGTAACCCCAGCCCTGTGATGTGCTTCTTGGAAGACCGAAAGACACAGGTGATGTGCTAGACCCTAGTCCAGCGAAGGGTCGGATCAATGATTCTTTACCTCAAGAAACCTACGATTGACAAATATAAGGTGGTTTTATACGATTTTATATTGTTTTTTATGGTTTAGAGGGAGCTGGA
>NZ_JAQFUL010000179.1:0-2681 GCF_027716265.1 Bacillus cereus group sp. Bc031 | reverse complement strand
TATGATGATAGGTAAGGCTTTGATGTAATCTCCACCTTTTCCCCCACCTCACACCGTACGTGCTAGTTTCCTAGCATACGGCGTTCCATCGTTTCCAACTGACTTTAAAATCAAATTATGTTACTATCGGTTCATTTCCAGCTTTAGTTCTTAGCACATTCAGTTTATCCATTTGTTTCTTGTTAAGTTTAAAAGACCGAAGGTAATGTGTAATCTTATTAAGATTCGTCATGTGAATCAGTTTGTGTATAAACCAATCTACAATTACCAAGTTGTTGTACTTGTCATCCCCACCTTGTTTAATGGGAACAATGTGATGACAATGAACACGTTCAATACCAATTTCCTCACCAGTTACATAACACTTACCATATTGAGCAACGTATTTTGATATCCTATTATCGTTGTACTCAATACTTTTATTCTTCGAATAAGTCCTCATAACTTGGTTGAGAACATCCTTAGGTATTGCCTTAAGATTACTATGTACTTTATTACGCCCCGTTTCCGTATAGTTACAGATAACCTGCGAAAAATTCCACGGGTTTTTATGATGTATTCCTGTAACTGGTAAGAGTGGAGTGTTCTGTACAACGTAAATCTTAGTGTTAGGTTGTATTCCTTTGGTCTTCCTTTTAAAATTCACAGATGTTTCACAGAACTTCATGTGCTTCATATTGTTTCTAAGTCTGGTTCTTATGACTCTTCGCAGAGAGTAATTTACCTCCGTTAAATCCATGTAAATTGTAACCGCATATTTAAAGTAATTTTGTATACCAAGAAGGGTTGAATTAAATTGAGTAACTTTCTCTGAAGTGGGCTCCTTTTGAATTCCTTTGATTCGTTCTTTTAGTTGTCTTTTAGCTTTTGTAATAGCTTTGTCGGACATACTGGTTTTTGCAATATATCCAAATTTAGCTTTACCTTGTTTAACCACTTTGATTTTGAATCCAAGGAAAACTGACGAGTTTTTCTTGAGATTAACCACTTTGGACTTTTTGGGGTTAATTTCTAATCCCAAGCGGGATTTGAGAAAATCAACTGTCGCATGATAAAAGCGTTGTGCTTCATCATAAGTCCGACACATTATTTTGAAGTCATCCGCGTATCTCACTACATAACCACATTTTAGATTCGTGTACTTCCTAGCATATTGTCGAAACCCTAAATGCCGAGTAGAGATTCTGTGAGGTTTGTAGGTTTCCCATTGGCTACTTATCCACCAATCAAGTTCATTTAGAACAATGTTGGAAAGTAAAGGAGAAATAATTCCTCCTTGCGGAGTACCCTTATTGGGAATACCCTCTCCTTCTATCTCAGATTTAAGGATTTTTGAAATAACACATAGAAGTGATTTGTCTCTTATTCCCAGAGTCCACATTTGCCTTAATAGCTTTTTGTGGCATACATTATCAAAGAACCCCTTAATGTCAATATCAACACAGTAGTGTTGGTGACCTATGTTAATAAGACTTACAACTCTACTTAGTGCATGGTGTGTACTTCTGTTCGGTCTAAATCCATAACTATGGTTATGAAACTTAGCTTCACAAATAGGTTCCAATACTTGGAGGATAGATTGTTGTACTAATCTGTCCCAAATTGTTGGAATCCCCAGGGGTCGCTTCTTATCACTGCCCTCTTTTGGGATAAGGACTCTTTTAACTGCTTGTGGTTGATAGTTATTTAATCGTTTCCTAACTTCATGAATAATCTTTGTATCGTTTAGGTGCCAAATATCTTTAATGGTTAAATTGTCAACTCCAGCCGTGTTACTCCCCTTATTAGTTTTGATGTTGCGGTATGCTAATCTAATATTTTCTTCCGAACCGATAATATCAATTAATTTATAGAAATTGTTACCATTAAGGCTATTAGAATATAACTCATCATACTTTCTTTGCATGTCGTAATATTCACTGTGCCTTAGTTTAGTTTTCTTTAACATGGGCTGTAACCTCCCCTTATTTACTGGAGGTTTACATCTCTTTAGTCTTACTCGAAACCATGTCAACCATAAGTAACAGTCAGTTTTCAATCGACTAGTGGCTATCCCTCCACGTTCATTACACGTTTCATAGGTACTGTGCCACCACTTTCACTGTCATAAACCTAGGTTATACAATTTACAATTGTTTTCCCTAGAACCACTTCATCGGAAGCAAGCCCTCAGTGTTGACAGCTTACCACGTTCCGTCATTCCTATCTGTGCATATACCGTTAGGTTTCTCCTATGAGCCTGCTACCTTGATATTGCCTGTAACAATATATGGACTTTCATAAAGGCGAGTTTTACTCATCCACAGTAGCGACACTAATTGTGTCAGTAAGCCTTTCGACTTACTTCCGATATAGACCCGTACCATCAGAGATTCGTCCGCACATACCATACTCTATTGGTTCATAGTGCATACTAACCATAGGTAATTTATAGACTTCCGGTTTATAGGTTACACCACCCACCTCTGAGTGACTTTCGTATCCTATAGGATTACGGTAACTCTCAACCGACTTCACCGAGCTTCATACAGTTCAGTTCTTGCTAACTTCACTGCATGTCGGAGTATTAAAGGAAGCCCTTCAAGGCGTTACCCTATCATTTGACTTCTTGGAATGACAGTTCACTGTTGAACTGTAAGTTCGACAATGCCTAAGCTTTTCACTTAGGAACGTGTCGCACC
>NZ_JAQFUL010000178.1:0-2809 GCF_027716265.1 Bacillus cereus group sp. Bc031 | reverse complement strand
GAAGCGCCTTTTAACGGGGATTTGTTTTTAGGGAGATCCCTTAATCCACCTTTTCGAGGGGATGGGCAAAAACACCCTAATAGCCTTGTCCCGAAAGAAGAAAAAGTAAACTAACTCTTATATTTAGAATACATTATTTATTCCGAATTTTGAAGTTTATATTTTCCATATTTTTTACTTTTTCATTTGGAAATTTAATTCCATATGCAATATTCTAATCATAATAACAAGTTGTCTCCAATGTAAACTTTTACCCATTAGTTTACTTTCAAATTTATAAAAAGAAAAAAGACGAATTTACATTAGTCGCCTTTTTTCTAAAGAATTATATTAAACCAATCAAGTTGTTAAGCATTTATTTTATTTAAAATTGAAACTTTATTAGTAGTAAATAATACATAATCTTGCTTTTTAGTTTTAATTAAGATGCGATCAGTTGTAGCATAAGGTGTCCCAATTCGAATTGCATCATTTTTTTCAACGCCAGCATAAGTATCATCTTCAGTAACTTCAATAATTTCATTTAATGGAATATTAACTTTTGCCAATTGCCATTTAATAATTAATTCCTCTGTTGTTTTTATAACATCAATACCCAACATATTATCAAGACCTTTCCATTCTATTTTCTAAATATAATTATAAATCAAATAATTGCATTTGTAATTAAGTATCTTTATTGAACATTTATGTTTGTTAATGATATGAATAAAAAATTTTTTATCTATTTCCCAATGTAAACTTTTATAAAAAAGTTTACATTCATTTTAGCTTAAACATTGACTTCCATCAAATTTCATTGATATTATAAAAATAGACAAAAAAGTATACATTCAAATCATTGAAAATAAAGGGATTGAAAAACAGATGGAGAAAAAGCAACATTTAATTGATGTACAACCAATTCGGAGCAAAGAACAGCTCGAAGATATGAAATGGTCACTTAAACGTCATTGTTCAGATCGAGATTACATTTTATTCCTAATTGGAATCAATACAGGATTGCGTGTAAGTGATTTACTTAAAATGGAAACGAGTGAAATTTTAAAACTGAGGAGAAAAAAACGGAAAGAATTTAAAGTGAAAGAAGGAAAGACAAAAAAGGAGCGTATCATAAATATTACATCCATTTTTGAGGAAGTACTTCCATATGCTGAAGAACTAAAAAGTACCTGGCTATTTCCTTCTAGAAAAGGGGATAAACCCATTAGTAAAATTCAAGCCTATCGACAATTACAAAAAGCCGGGGATTTTGCTGGAGTCGAATCTTTAGGTACCCATACCATGCGTAAAACATTCGGATATTGGTTTTACAAGCAAACAAAGGATATTGCTATGTTACAAGAAATATTGAATCATAGTACACCACAAATTACATTAAGATACATCGGCATTAATAAAGAAGAAAAAGATAATGTACTTGATACATTTCGTATCTGATTAAATTTGGATATTTTGTAAATAAAAGTGTAATATAAAAAAAGTATGATATTCTCATTGAATTAACTAGATCTATTCGTCTGAAAACAATGTATCTATACATCAACAAAGGAAAATCAAATCTTAAGTTTTTTAAAGGGGATATTACATTGGAAAAAATTGCAGAAAAAATTTATAAAGATAGAAAATTTTATAATATATCACAAGCCCAATTATACGAAGGGATTTGTACTACGTCTTATTTAAGTTCACTGGAAAATAATAAAATAGCCCCCAACCCACTAGTTACTAACTTGCTTTTAGAACGGCTAAATAATTGAAAGATAAATTAGAAATAATTGATTACAATATAAAAAATGAAGATATAGGGAAAATAATTTATGAAGAGAGAATAAAGAGTGGCATTCGTCAAGATGAATTATGCCATAATATTTGTTCTACAGCTTACTTAAGTAAAATTGAAAACAAAAAAATTATTCCTACCTCACATATTACAAACTTACTATATAAGCGATTAGATGAAATTAAAAATAATAATAATTGTGTTTTAAACGAAGAAATTCAAATTGAAAAACTATATGATAAACTTCTCTATTATATAGCCAAAAATGAATTGAAACGAGCAAAAAAAATTTTAAACACAGGTCTCCAAAAAACTGAAAATAAATACCCTAAAATGTATTACTTATTTTCATTACAAAAATACCAAAATTTTCACCGTGAATTTTACAGACGTTTTTTAGAAACGAAGGCTATTCCTTTTTTCAAAGAAATAGACGATACAAAAATTTTAGGAGTATTATACATAGAGCTTGCAAGGTATTATGAAGAAGCCAATAATTTCAAACTAAGTTGTGAGTATTATAACAAGGGACTTTCTTGCATTAAAATAAATACAAAATTATCACTTTCAAAATTACATAATCTTCAAGTTCCCTTAAAGCAAAGAAAGCCTTTGAAAATGAAAATAAATCAACCATTAGATACCCTTACAAACAAGGAATTAGAGATATTAAACGGTTTAGCGAAAGGGTATTCTAATCAAGAACTATCTGAAAATTTAGGGTTAAGTCATAATACAGTAAAAAATCATATTTCAAATATCTTAACAAAGTTAGATGTAAAAGACAGGTTAAATGCAGTATTGAAGGCACTATCATATGGATGGATAAAAATCCCCTATCAATAACAGAGGAGTCATCGTTGCAATAACCAAAAGGATTATGCGAATTGAGATAATAGAACTATATTTAGAAAAATAAGGAGGAAAAGAGATGCTTAATGGGGTAGCATCACACATCCATCAACTTAAGGATTTAGACTATTCTTAAACTTAAAAGCACGTTACTATTCTCTTATGTTAATGAGA
>NZ_JAQFUL010000177.1:0-2959 GCF_027716265.1 Bacillus cereus group sp. Bc031 | reverse complement strand
TAGTGCGACACGTTGCTAACTGAAAAGGTTAGCCCATCCCATAGTAAAAGTTCTTTCGATATAACATATCATTGGGATGAGAACTGGGAATACACAGAGTCGAATGATGGAGTAACGCCCTGAAAGGCTCTCCCTAATACTACGACATGCGTACCATAAGTTAAGGTATGGTGGGTGTGAAGCTCGTTGAAGTCGGCTAAGGATATCCCCTGCAGGAGACAAGCTGTATATCTCTAGGAAATGCAACCAGAGGTGGTTGAGGATATGAATATGTCGGGGGTCGATAAATACCTATGATCAGAATGTAATAATTAAACTGACGAAGCTTCGAATGTACGGCTCTAAATTGTAAACGGGTATAAACCACCCGTGGAGTGAATTATCACTTCGTTCGTGAGGTAAAGTAAGAATGCTAATTATGAAATACCTTACGGTGTTAAAGGCACCGTCCAGCGAACAGAGTTACAGAAGCGGTCTAAGGGTATTTCGGAATATATTATGGTTAGAATGCGTGATAAACGCTGACGAATCCTTGAATGTACAAGTCTATATCCATCACAAATAGAAATGTTTGTGGGCAGTATAACTGCATCTCATGAGGATGAGTAAGATTTATTGTTATGAAAATCCTTATATCATTATAGGTGATATCCAGTGAGAAGGCTTAAAGAGGAGACCTAAGATATATGTCCCAGAGTGTATGAACCGGAACGTGGTAAGCCAGTAACGTGGAAAGACTTAACTCTTAGTGAAGCGTTAGTAAGGAAATAGTAACAATGTCTAGACGGACAATTACTTATAACTTACCTTAATACTGGTGAAAGTAGTGGCACAGTACCTATGAAACCCCGATAACAAAGGGTGGAGGGATAGCCACAAGTCGTTATATTGATGAAAACTTTCTCTAAATTTCTTTATGATTGTGAGGTTCTTGTAAGACTAACAGAGGCTAACTCCAATACGCAAGTATGGAGTGATGTCGACTCATGGCTACGCTAATCCAAGATGAAGTTTCTAAACTGAAACGACAAACGCTAAGGAATAATGAATACTATAATACACAAGAAACTTTCGACAGATTATACGAAAGAAGTCTAGCGGGAAATACCTTCAAGAAACTTCTCAAGTATATTGCTGATGATAACAACATCAGACTTGCTTATAGAAATATCAAACGAAATAAAGGAAGTCTCACTCGTGGGACAGACTATAAAACGATGAAATATTGGAGCAATGCTGACTCGGAAGTGTATATTGACTATGTGAAAAGTAGACTAAACAACTATGTTCCGCAATCCGTTAGAAGGGTAATGATTCCAAAAAGTAATGGTAAGTTAAGACCGTTAGGGATACCTACAATTGGAGATAGACTGGTTCAACAATGTATAAAACAAGTAATGGAACCGATTGTTGAAGCGAAACTACATAAACACAATTATGGGTTTCGTCCAAATCGAAGTACCAAACATGCATTGGCGAAATTATATCATGCTATCAACATTAGCCGATTGTACTATATCGTTGACATTGATATTAAAGGGTTCTTTGATAATGTAAACCACGCTAAACTATTGAAGCAACTATGGACGTTAGGGATACGAGATAAAAATCTCCTATGCATACTGTCCAAAATGTTACGAGCTGAAATAGAAGGAGAAGGTATACCAGACAAAGGAGTGCCACAAGGTGGGATACTATCCCCCCTATTATCAAATGTAGTTTTAAATGAATTAGATTGGTGGATAAGTGACCAATGGGAAACATTTAAAACACGATATGAATATACAAGGTCTAATGGGGCGGATTCCAAGAAATACACGGCACTACGACGAGCGTCTAAAATGAAAGAATGCTACATAGTACGTTATGCAGATGATTTCAAAATCATATGCAAGACGGAAAGGGATGCTAAAAAGATGTACTTCGCATGTAAACAGTGGTTGAAAGATAGATTAGGCTTAGATATAAGTGAAGAGAAATCGCAAATCACTAACTTACGCAAGAAAAGTACAGAATTTCTTGGATTAAAAATAGGAGTGCAGACGAAAAGGAATAACGAAGGGAATCGCCAAAAATCCCCATATGTTATTCAATCACATATGACTAACAAAGCTAAAAATCAGTGCCTTGAAAAATTAAAGAATCATATCGTTAATATCCAACGGAATCCCCGTGCGGAAAACGTGTTCAAGTATAATATGGCGGTTCTTGGAATACAGAACTACTATAATAGTGCTACACACATTAACGTTGATGCTGGTGAGTTAGCCCATGTATTAAACAAGAGTATTCACAATCGATTATGGAAAATCGGTAAGTCAAAAGGTAACTTCAGTAAAACGCACAAACGACTATACAAAAATAACTACAAACCCCTATTTGTAGCCAAAATAGCATTGTTTCCTCTTGCCGATGTAAGGCATCAGAAATTAATGATGTTTAGTCAAGATATCTGTAATTATACGGAAGTTGGACGGAAAAAGATACACGACAATCTCAGTAAGAAATATGATAAGAGTATACTTAACTATCTAGGGAATAACCCAGTCAAAGGAGCAAGTACAGAATTCAATGACAATAGGTTATCGCGATATATTGCTCAGTATGGTAAATGTTCCGTATCTAAGAGGACATTACAAATTAGGGATATGGAAGTACACCACATTAAGGCTAGCAAAGATGGTGGAGACGATAGTTATAATAACCTAACAATTGTGTGCAAAGACGTTCATAAACTAATACATGCTACGCAAGTAGAGACAATCCGTAATTATTTAAATATCTTATCGCTTGACGATAAAGGACTGAAGAAACTTAATAAACTTAGATTATCCGTAGGAAATAACGAAATTTAGGAACATCGAATAACGAGGGAACGCCGTATGAGGTGAAAGTCTCACGTACGGTGTGGAGAAGGGGAAAAGATGGAGATAACCTCAAAGTCTTACCTATTTCTATT
>NZ_JAQFUL010000176.1:0-2985 GCF_027716265.1 Bacillus cereus group sp. Bc031 | reverse complement strand
CATATTATATGGTTAAGTCCTCGATCTATTAGTATTCGTCAGCTCCACATGTCACCATGCTTCCACCTCGAACCTATCAACCTGATCATCTTTCAGGGATCTTACTAGCTTACGCTATGGGAAATCTCATCTTGAGGGGGGCTTCATGCTTAGATGCTTTCAGCACTTATCCCTTCCGCACATAGCTACCCAGCTATGCCCTTGGCAGAACAACTGGTACACCAGCGGTGCGTCCATCCCGGTCCTCTCGTACTAAGGACAGCTCCTCTCAAATTTCCTACGCCCACGACGGATAGGGACCGAACTGTCTCACGACGTTCTGAACCCAGCTCGCGTACCGCTTTAATGGGCGAACAGCCCAACCCTTGGGACCGACTACAGCCCCAGGATGCGATGAGCCGACATCGAGGTGCCAAACCTCCCCGTCGATGTGGACTCTTGGGGGAGATAAGCCTGTTATCCCCGGGGTAGCTTTTATCCGTTGAGCGATGGCCCTTCCATGCGGAACCACCGGATCACTAAGCCCGACTTTCGTCCCTGCTCGACTTGTAGGTCTCGCAGTCAAGCTCCCTTATGCCTTTGCACTCTACGAATGATTTCCAACCATTCTGAGGGAACCTTTGGGCGCCTCCGTTACACTTTAGGAGGCGACCGCCCCAGTCAAACTGCCCACCTGACACTGTCTCCCGGGTCGATAAGACCCGTAGGTTAGAATTTCAATACAGTCAGGGCGGTATCCCACCAGCGCCTCCACCGAAGCTAGCGCTCCGGTTTCAAAGGCTCCCGCCTATCCTGTACAAACTGTACCAAAATTCAATATCAGGCTACAGTAAAGCTCCACGGGGTCTTTCCGTCCTGTCGCGGGTAACCTGCATCTTCACAGGTACTATAATTTCACCGAGTCTCTGGTTGAGACAGTGCCCAAATCGTTACACCTTTCGTGCGGGTCGGAACTTACCCGACAAGGAATTTCGCTACCTTAGGACCGTTATAGTTACGGCCGCCGTTTACTGGGGCTTCAGTTCAGAGCTTCGCTTACGCTAACCCCTCTCCTTAACCTTCCAGCACCGGGCAGGTGTCACCCCCTATACTTCGCCTTACGGCTTCGCAGAGAGCTGTGTTTTTGCTAAACAGTCGCTTGGGCCTATTCACTGCGGCTTTCCGTTAAGAAAGCACCCCTTCTCCCGAAGTTACGGGGTCATTTTGCCGAGTTCCTTAACCAGAGTTCTCTCGCACACCTTAGGATTCTCTCCTCGCCTACCTGTGTCGGTTTGCGGTACAGGCACCTTTTATCTCGCTAGAAGCTTTTCTTGGCAGCGGGGAATCAAAGACTTCGCTCCATAAGGAGCTTCCCCATCACAGCTCAGCCTTTACGATAAGCGGATTTGCCTACTTATCAGCCTAACTGCTTGGACGTGCACAACCAATCGCACGCTTCTTCTATCCTTCTGCGTCCCTCCATTGCTCAAACGATAAAGAGGTGGTACAGGAATATCAACCTGTTGTCCATCGCCTACGCCTGTCGGCCTCGGCTTAGGTCCTGACTAACCCTGAGCGGACGAGCCTTCCTCAGGAAACCTTAGGCATTCGGTGGACGGGATTCTCACCCGTCTTTCGCTACTCATACCGGCATTCTCACTTCTAAGCACTCCACCAGTCCTTCCGGTCTGACTTCACTGTCCTTAGAACGCTCCCCTACCACTGATACCATTGGTATCAATCCGCAGCTTCGGTGGTGTATTTAGCCCCGGTACATTTTCGGCGCAGAGTCACTCGACTAGTGAGCTATTACGCACTCTTTAAATGGTGGCTGCTTCTAAGCCAACATCCTAGTTGTCTAAGCAACTCCACATCCTTTTCCACTTAATACACACTTTGGGACCTTAGCTGGCGGTCTGGGCTGTTTCCCTTTTGACTACGGATCTTATCACTCGCAGTCTGACTCCTAAGGATAAGTCATTGGCATTCGGAGTTTGACTGAATTCGGTAATCCGATGAGGACCCCTAGTCCAATCAGTGCTCTACCTCCAAGACTCTTACACTTAAGGCTAGCCCTAAAGCTATTTCGGGGAGAACCAGCTATCTCCAGGTTCGATTGGAATTTCTCCGCTACCCACACCTCATCCCCGCACTTTTCAACGTGCGTGGGTTCGGGCCTCCATTCAGTGTTACCTGAACTTCACCCTGGACATGGGTAGATCACCTGGTTTCGGGTCTACGACCACGTACTAAACGCCCTATTCAGACTCGCTTTCGCTGCGGCTCCGCCTCTTCAGCTTAACCTCGCACGGGATCGTAACTCGCCGGTTCATTCTACAAAAGGCACGCCATCACCCGTTAACGGGCTCTGACTATTTGTAGGCACACGGTTTCAGGATCTCTTTCACTCCCCTTCCGGGGTGCTTTTCACCTTTCCCTCACGGTACTGGTTCACTATCGATCACTAGGGAGTATTTAGCCTTGGGAGATGGTCCTCCCAGATTCCGACGGAATTTCACGTGTTCCGCCGTACTCAGGATACATTCAAGAGAGAACGAAGTTTCGACTACGGGGTTGTTACCCTCTACGACGGACCTTTCCAGGTCGCTTCGTCTACCTCGTTCCTTTGTAACTCCGTATAGAATGTCCTACAACCCCAAGAGGCAAGCCTCTTGGTTTGGGCTATGTTCCGTTTCGCTCGCCGCTACTCAGGAAATCGCATTTGCTTTCTCTTCCTCCAGGTACTTAGATGTTTCAGTTCCCTGGGTCTGTCTTCCTTACCCTATGTATTCAGATAAGGATACCATACCATTACGTATGGTGGGTTTCCCCATTCGGAAATCTTCGGATCAAAGCTTACTTACAGCTCCCCGAAGCATATCGGCGTTAGTCCCGTCCTTCATCGACTCCTAGTGTCAAGGCATCCACCGTGCGCCCTTTCTAACTTAACCAAACTAAAATTAAAAAATATGAGCTACACTGTTATCTAGTTTTCAAAGAACATAC
>NZ_JAQFUL010000175.1:0-3038 GCF_027716265.1 Bacillus cereus group sp. Bc031 | reverse complement strand
GTTCTTCTAACCATTGTCCCAAACGATCATTATCTGTACGTGTAAGCTCCTGAAATCCAAAAAAATCCCTTATATTTGGAGTGAACCCAGAGAATGAGACGAAAAAAAACACCTCTCTAAATCGTAAGTATCAGTTATGATTTTAATGGAGGTGTTTTTCTTATGGGGAAAAAGACGCATTATCCCGCCGAAATAAAGTGGAAAGTAGTTGAAATGAAACACCAAGGATTCAAAAACAAAGAAATTATGGATGCCTTAGGAATTAAACATGTGGCTCAAATTAAAACTTGGATGAAATGGTATCGTGAAGGAGAAACCTATCGGTTTGAACAGTCTATTGGAAGACAATCTGCACATGGAAAAGGCTTAAAAAGGTTAACAGAACTTGAACAAAAAGAATTAGAAATACGTTATTTAAAGGCAAAGATTATATTGCTGGAAAAGTGCCAAGAAATCTTAAGGAGGTGGGAGGAAAAGAAGAAATAATGAAAATGATAAAGGAATGGCAATCAATTTTTACAATTGCAGAACTGTGTTCCATATTTAATATTTCACGTGCTACTTATTATCGTTGGAAAAAGCAGGAGAAAACAGTAACTAATCATGAAGAAAAAACCGTAATAGAAATATGTCAACATCATAAATATCGGTATGGATATCGTCGGGTTACAGCTTGTCTACGTGCTCAATTTAACATCGTAATGAATCATAAAAAAGTATTACGTATCATGAGAAAATACAACGTATTATCTCGGGTTAGAAAAAAGAAAAAGATATTTGTGCTTGGTCATGAACCAGTAGTAGCTAAAAATAGAATACAACGGAGGTTTAAAGCCACCAAGCCTAATGAAAAATGGTTCACTGATATCACGTATTTGATGTTCGGCAATAAGACTCTTTATTTTTCATCTATTATAGATGGGTTTAACAATGAAATTGTAAGTTATAAAATAGGTGAGACACAGGATGTTTCACTTGTATTAGATACTCTAAAAGAGGCCTTAAGAAAGCAAAATGTGATTGATACGATTTTACATTCGGATCAAGGAAAAGTGTATACATCAAAGCAATTTCAAACATATGCCAAAGAAAAAGGCATTATCACAAGCATGTCTCGTACAGGAAACTGCCATGATAATGCCCTCATAGAATCCTTTCATTCTCATTTGAAATCCGAAGGATTCTATGCGCAAAATATAAAACAATCGAATAATGCTAGTATAATACAAACTGTGGATGAATACATCCACTACTATAATAATGAACGGATTCAGAGGAAATTAGCTAACATGTCACCTATAGCTTATAGGAAACATGTTGTCTAGGTGTTTTTTCTTTGTCTCACCAAATGGGGTCAGACCACACCAAATGGGGTCAGACCAGGATGGCGTTTTTTATGGATCTTTCGATTCTTGACGAACTTCAACCGATTGCTGAAGAATTACAACGACATATGTCTCCCCATGTTCTAGAACACTTAGCTAAAGAAAAAGGATTCGTTCATCGAAAGAGTAAATATCAAGCAAAGGAATTAGTTGCTTTATGTGTATGGCTTAGCCAACAGGTTGCAAGTACATCACTCACACAATTATGTAGCTGTCTTGAAGTATCTACAGGTGTTCTTATCAGCCCTGAAGGGCTTAATCAACGATTTAATGCTTCCGCAGTACAGTTTCTGGAACAAGTTCTAGCTAACCTTCTAACTCAAAGAATTCATTCAACACAAGAAATAATTCATCAATACACCACGACCTTTAAGCACATTCGGATTCTAGATTCTACAACATTTCAGCTTCCAGATAAGTTTTCTTCACATTATCAAGGTTCGGGTGGAAGTAGCCATACGGCAGGAGTCAAAATTCAATTAGAGTATGACTTATTGAGTGGGAAGTTCCTGCACGTTTATGTAGGAGAAGGAAGAGAAAATGATAAAATCTTTGGTTCAACAAGCCTACAAACCATTCGACCAAAAGACTTGTATATAAGAGATTTAGGCTATTTTGACTTACATGACTTACAGAATATCCACGATAAAGGAGCTTACTATATCTCACGTTTGAAATTAAATTCTCGAATCTATCGTAAGAATGATAATCCAGAATATTTTCGAAATGGGACCCTGAAGAAAGGGTCACTCTATATTCAGTTAGATATGGAAGAACTCATGAATCAATTGTCCCCAGGTCAAACAATGGAGATTTCAGAGGCATACATTGGACAGTATCAAAAATTACCAGCTCGCGTTATTATTCATCGATTAACAAAAGACCAAACAGAGAAAAGGTTGAAGGAACAAGCCAAAAAAGAAAAGAAGAAAGGTATTACCTATAAAGAACGAAGTAAACGGTTGAGTGGGATCAACGTGTATATTACGAATCTTTCTACAGAAAATGTTCCAACGGAACATATCCATGACTTGTATTCATTACGCTGGCAAATTGAAATTTTGTTCAAAACATGGAAATCTTTTTTTCAAATTGACAGGTGCAAAGAAATCAAGAAAGAACGCTTAGAATGCCATTTATATGGGCAACTCATTAGTATTTTACTATGTTCATCGACGATGTTCAAAATGCGTCAGCTACTCTTGGACAAGAAAAAGAAAGAGTTAAGTGAATACAAATCCATCTATATGACAAAGAACTATTATCTATTGTTTTATGAGGGACTACAGAAGGGCATCCATGAATTATTAAAAGTTTTATTGCGTTTGTTTTACCTGTTAGAAAAAAACGGACGAAAATCTCACCGTTACGAAAAGAAAACAGTCTTTGATATCTTAGGCGTTGTGTATGATTGTACGTTGTCACAAAGTTTCCAAGTTGCATAATATTTTTAAAAACACCTATTTAATAGGTTTATTTGCTATGAACATCTTTAGTGTAGTCGTAGAAACTTCAAAAAACACATTCACATATACCCTCTTGGCACCCTTAGCTTGATGGTGATGTGGTGCTCCCCCACATCCATCAACTTAAGGATTTAGACTATTCTTAAACTTAAAAGCACGTTACTATTCTCTTATGTTAATGAGAAAG
>NZ_JAQFUL010000174.1:0-3043 GCF_027716265.1 Bacillus cereus group sp. Bc031 | reverse complement strand
TAGCTAGCTTTTTAGAAAGAATAACGTTTTTTGTCACTTGGGGGTAGTGAAAATTCTTAAGTTGATGGGCATGTGATCTTTCCCCATACGGTTAATATCACAACCAACTAAAAGGCTTGCGAATACAACTAAAATACTAAACAGTGCAATATATCTTTTCATTTCCTTCACCTCATATGTTTTTTCTTATATTGTTATCTTAAAGCCCAAAGCTTAAAGAAGAAATTCAAAAACATGACATGAACATTACACTTTTGTAAGATAATAATTATTGCTTCACTTTAGAAACCGTCATGCCGTCACCAATTGGCATGAGTACAGATTCTAAATTTAGATGAGTTGCTACTACTTCATTATAAAAAGCCTTAAGGGAAATGAATGAATCATCTCCCTTAAGGCTTTTTATCCTCTATCTCTTTACTGCCAATTTTTTATGTACCTATTACCGCCAATAACGTCTTTCACGCCACTTTCGCCACTTATCACGTAATTTCCTTATACCGTTTATTACACCTTCTATTATGCATTCTATTATAATATCTATCACAAGGTATCTTATACATCTAAAAATAGGACCTATAACGTACTTCAATATAAATTCAAAAATATTTTCCAGCATATATCCCCTCTTTCTACCCTTCAATTATAACTGGAAAAAAGAGAACTTTAAAAGAAGCTCAAATAAATAATCATGCAAGATTTGACCAACTTAAAGCTACTTCAACAGCTATTTTTTTGTATCAACTAGCAATTTCGTTTTCAATATGTGAAAAGGGATTTCTAAATGATAAAGTGAATATATATTTATTGTTTTCTAGCTCTCAGGTGATTTTTTTACATAAATTTAATTATATCCCAAGTAAAGGTTTTGAGAGGAGAAATAATATGAATCCTATTTTATTAGATGTTCCGTTACAAATAGAAACAGATAGACTCATTCTTCGAGCACCACTGCAAGCTGGTGAAGGGAATGTAGTACACGAAGCTATTAAAGATTCCATTCGTGAATTAAAGCAATGGTTGTCTTTATTCCAGTCCATTCCTACCGTTGAAGAAATGGAAATTCTCCTGAGAAATGCGCATATAGATTTTTTGAAAAGAGAAAGCTTTCGCTATCTCATCTATCATAAGGAGACGAATAATTTTATTGGAACAGCTAGCCTTCACCGAATTGATTGGAATGTTTCTAAATGTGAAATTGGATACTGGGTTAACACGCAATTTAGTGGCAGTGGATACATAACAGAAACAGTACGTGCGTTAACAAACCTTGGATTTCAGTTATTTAAATTTAGAAGGATTGAAATACGATGTGAAGCTAGTAACACGAAAAGTCGTGCGATTCCTGAAAAACTAGGCTTTGAACTTGAAGGGATATTACGTAATAAAGATGTTTCAGCTGACGGCAAACAACTAACTGATACTTGTATCTATACAAAGATACAGTAAAACTTTAATAAGTTCTTATCAATTGGACTTTTACACCAAAAGAAAAGACCTCCTTAGCGATTTTATTTCATCGCTAAAAAGGTCTTTTTCTATTTCACCTAAAAACTTAGCACTCTTCTGGCTTACCAGCATTCGTCGCTGTACGGAAAGATGATCCACATCCGCATGATGCGATTGCGTTTGGATTATCAATTGTGAATCCGCCGCCAAGCATAGATTGTTTATAATCAATTTTTACTCCTTTAACAATCGGAGCACTTTCTTTATCGATAACAAATTCGACACCGAAAAACTCAAGAACTGTGTCGTCTTCTTTTGGTTCTACTTCAAATCCTAAGCCGTAAGAAAGACCACTACATCCGCCGCCGTGTACAGCAAGGCGCACGTACTTCTCTCCATCTTCAGCATCTTTTAACATATCTTTAATTTGAAAAGCTGCTTGTTCTGTTACTTCAATCATGAAATACACCATCCTTTCTGTTCTCGTTCTATTATACATCTTTACGCTTCTATCTTGTACTCATACACTCCGTGGCAAATTACTTCTGCTGGTCCTTTCATTAACACGTTGCCTTCTTCTGTCCATGCAATCATTAAATCGCCGCCAGCTAAATGAACTGTAATTTCCTTACCACGTTCCATTTTTCCATTTAAAATAGAGGCTACAACTGCAGCGCACGCCCCTGTTCCGCAAGCTTGTGTTACACCAGATCCACGTTCCCAAACGCGGAAGTTCATCTCTTCCTCATTCAAAATCTCAATGAATTCAACATTTACTCGTTCTGGGAACATTTCATGTGTCTCAAGAACTGGTCCAAGTGTTGTAAGAGGTGCTTGTTCTACATCATCCACAAAAATAACTGCATGCGGATTTCCCATTGAAACAGCTGTAAATGCATAACGATGGTTATTGTATAAGAAGTTTTCACGAATAAATGGTGTTTCACCTTCGCCAAGCATCGGTATTTCTGCACGCGTTAAACGCGGTGCTCCCATATCAATTTTCGCTAACGTAACTTTCCCTTCTTCTACCGTTACTTCAGCCGTTACAATGCCAGCTAACGTTTCAATTGTGAAAACTGTATCTTCTACTAGTTTATGCTCATACGCATATTTCGCTACGCAGCGTAGACCGTTACCACAGCTCTTTCCTTCTGATCCATCATTATTAAACATGCGCATTTTCACCGGCGCTACGTCAGACGGACAAATTAAAATCATTCCATCTGCTCCAATACCAGTATTAATATTTGAAACCTTTTCCGCCACAAGAGCTAAATCTTCTTCAGGAATTTGTTCTTCAAACATATTTACATATATATAACTATTGCCAAGACCATGCATTTTTGTAAAAGAAAATTGGCTCATTTGTATTCACTCCAAAAATAATTTGTTATTTCAAGTATAAAATGCACGCTTTTAGAACACAATATGAATGTCCCCCGTTTCTCATATTTGACAACATTTGGCGATGAGCCATTCTTGCGCAAATTGTGTAAGAAAAAAGCCCTTCTAAAATGATATTATCCCCTTTAGGTAGACAGTGTGAAAAAGACCATGTATACACATGGATGTTACACTATTACGTGGAGGG
>NZ_JAQFUL010000173.1:0-3158 GCF_027716265.1 Bacillus cereus group sp. Bc031 | reverse complement strand
CTCTCATTATACAAGAAAGACCCTATAGAATAGACTTTTTTTTAAGTGTCTATTCTATAGGGTACATTTTAATCATTGCTTCATCCTTTTTTCATTCACTTAGTTAACTAACTTCCAAATGTCGTTTCTCTGATACCTCTTCGTTCTTATTATGAAAATAAACCCAAATACACGCAATAAACAATAGTGATGATGTAGAGAAGAAAACATATTGAAACCCTGCATGTGCTGCAATTTGTCCACCAAGTACTGGTCCAATCATATTTCCTAAAAACTGAAACGATTGATTATATCCAAATATTCGTCCCGTTACATGAGTTGGTGTATGTTGTTTTAGTAGAGTTTGTACGGAAGGTAATAATCCTGCTTGTGCAATACCTAATAAAAATCTAAGAATTAATAGTTGCCAAGCTGAGGTTACA
Organism: Bacillus cereus group sp. Bc031; assembly: GCF_027716265.1. Classification (NCBI taxonomy): domain Bacteria; kingdom Bacillati; phylum Bacillota; class Bacilli; order Caryophanales; family Bacillaceae; genus Bacillus; species Bacillus cereus group sp. Bc031. The sequence goes on along the minus strand of NZ_JAQFUL010000173.1, from coordinate 2,736 downwards.
AATGCTTGCGGGATAAAAATAATTCCTGCAGCAAACAACGCTACAACTAACGTTTTTTGAGGACCGATATGATCTGATAATCGTCCTAATCTTGGTGCTGCCAAAATAACAGCTAATCCTGTCGCTGACATAACGGCGCCTGCAATTGTTTCAATATGCGCTGTTTGAGGACCAACTAAATTTTTCACGTACAATGTAACAATTGGCTGAACAGACATATTAGCAAGTTGAATAATAAATGTTGTTACAAACAAACTAATAATCAAATGTTTAGCTGGAACCATCGTCCATACTTTTTTCGTTTGTACTTTTTTTGCTTGAGCAGAGTGATTTTCTTCATGTAGAAAGAAAAAAACGATGAGAAAGGAAAGGAATAAAAAAGCTCCTGTAACAAGAAAAACATGACGCATTCCAATTAACTCAGATAAATAACCTCCAAGTAACGGTCCAAGTAAAGAACCGCTCACGCCACCAGTTGAAATTGTGGAGATCGCCCAACCTGAATGCTCTTGCGGAGTTTCTGCTGCAATAAATGTCATTGCTGTTGAAAGGAAACCAGATACTGCTCCCATCAAAAATCTTAGTGCGACTAGTTGATATACATCCGTTACAAACCCCATAAGCGTCATAATAATCGCCATACCAAGGCTAGCACGAATTAGCATCAATTTCCGTCCATGTATATCACCAAGCTTTCCCCATATTGGTGATACGATCGCACCCATTAAAAATGTTACACCAAATGCAAGTCCCGACCACTGTGCAATACTAGAAGTGCCAGTCACCCCTAATTCCTCAATATAAAAAGATAAAAAAGGAATTACTAAACTCATACCGGCTGCAGTGGTAAAACAACCTAGCCAACAAATCATTAAATTTCGTTTCCAGCTGGCCATTTTCACACCTTCTTTCTTTAGATACCCATTCTACACCCTTTCTTATAAAAAGTTTAGTAATTTGCTTTATTTGTAAGATTTACTACAAAACCCGCTATTTTCTAATAAAAATCACTACATTCCCACATTTTTTTCATAATAAAACCAACTCCACCTAAATGAAGTTGGTTAATAATCCATGATCGGTATTAAACGTGCATTACAACATCTCTCATAAAACTCAATTGGGCCCGCTTGCCCAATAATTGCATATTCATAACCCTCTTGCTTCATACTATATAGACTACAATGTAACAATTGCTTCCCTACACCTTTCACACGATTTTGTTTCGCCGTGCCCATTGGACCAAACAATCCTTTCTTTCCTCTCACTACGTCATAACAAGCGAAACCTACTATCACTTCTTCTTGCTCTGCTATATAAATAGGTAAGTTTTCTTTATATGTACGAAATCCATACTCTATCGAATGTAACCACCGTTCACCAAATTCTGCTTCAACAAAAATTGCTAATTGTTCAAAATCAGAAGCGTTAGCCTTTCTAACAGTACAAGTTAAATCATTATAAATAGGAACAAAACTTTTTAAATCGACTGCTAAATCTCTTGGCTCAGCTATAATACGTAATATATCTCTTTGCATCTGTGCATTTTCAATAACTGGATTTACACGAAATAATGCATATATAACATGTCCTTCATTAATTATTACTTGCTGAAAACGTTCCATACGTTTTTTCGCTATTTGTAAAATTTCTAGCGTCTTATGGGATAATTTATATTGTCCTATTTTTTTATAATCTTGATCCGTTAAATCATATTGTTTTCGTAATGAAAATTTTTCTGAAAAATCCGTACCCATATTACGGAACAAATACATATACAACTCGCCACAAACGCCAGTACCTTCTTTACACATGCCAATAAATAAATGAACTGGTTGAATGATATTACATTCTGCCTCTTCTGCTGCAATCTCCAATATGTTATGCACACGTTTTGTAAATTGAAACTCCTCCATATGTATTTCCATCCTCTACTAATTTACTAACAAACCGTAACCATAAATAATTGAAACAATTACACCCACTACCAATATACCTGGAAGTAAATTTGCCACCTTGATTTTAATAATACTAAGCAAGTTCAATCCAATAGCGGCTATCATAATACCACCTGTAGCTGTCATTTCTACTATAAATTGATTCATTAATTCCTTCGGGACCAAACTATTAATTTGTGTTGCAAAAATTGCAATACCACCCTCATATAAAATAACGGGAATCGCTGAAAATACTACGCCAATTCCTAAAGTTGTCGTTAATATAATAGAAATGAATCCATCGATAATTGCCTTTGTAAATAAAATATCATGATTTCCGCGAATTCCACTGTCGAGTGCACCAAGTATCCCCATCGCGCCAATTGCAAATATTAAAGTAGCTGTTACAAAACCTTCTGATATGCTCCCTTTCCCTTTCGATCCAACTTTATTTTCTAGCCAATCTCCTAACTGTTTTAACTTTCCCTCTAATTGTAACCATTCCCCGATGACGGTACCAATTACTAAACTTAGTATGACAACAAGAAATTTTTCACTTTTCAATGCCATTTGAAGTCCAAGTACAGTAACCGCTAAACCGATTGCATGCATAATTGTTCCCTTCATACTTTCTGGTATTCTACTAAATAATTTACCTAGTAAAGTACCAAATATAATGCAAATCCCATTTACAACTGCTCCTAATATAACCATTTCTCATTCTTATGATGATAGGTAAGGCTTTGATGTAATCTCCACCTTTTCCCCCACCTCACACCGTACGTGCTAGTTTCCTAGC
>NZ_JAQFUL010000172.1:0-3251 GCF_027716265.1 Bacillus cereus group sp. Bc031 | reverse complement strand
TAATTTCTCGGTGTTATAAGTGAAAAATTAGGCTTTAGTTACTTCATTAAAGCGCCTGATTGTTGAAGACTAAAGTTTATATTCACCAAGAAAATTGATGTGCTCTTATCCTAACAAATTTTATTTAGGACTTACATGTATGCCTTCACGCTCTCGCCAATCTGCGTAAAGTATACGCTTTACATTATCATATCCATTGGTAGTTAATTGGTTATCTAACCACTGTTGATCAAATCCGAGTTCATGTAAATTATCCCATAAAATTTCCCCATCTATAATTAACGATGTTGGGAGGTCTACTGGACTTTCTGGAAGATTGAGATCTGGTTTTTGATACTTGGATTTTAATAATAAACTTATTTGCCCATTAGCTTCCAATATACCGTATTTGACTTCGCGAACTGAAAAGACATTATTTTGACGGAGTATACTCAATACTTGATTTACATCCAATTTGTTCTTTGTAAGTAACTTTCTGTCCATAACACCATCTCGAATGATGATGTTAGGATTGCCTAATAAGAGAGAACGTGTCGATTTATTTTTTAGAGTCATAAACTCTATTCCCAACATAAGAAACGTCCACAATCCGATGGCATATAAAAAATGAAAAATCCCTACCTTATCTTCATAAATGTTATTTCCTAAAAAATCTCCAAGTACTAACACAAAAACTAAGTGAAACGGGGTTTAACTGATAGATGGATGTTCTGCCTGTTATGATAATGATAAAAAATAAAGTTGCAAAACCTACTATGACTTTGATTGCCAGTAAACCCCAAAAAACTTCACCCAAAATTTATTCCTCCATTTTATATTTCACTCGATTTCAAAAATCCTCATGTTTTAAAATATTTATATTACAACATGTAAGCTAATTAAAATCAGAAAGATAAATAATACCGGTTTTTTCAACTTATAATAATGGAGAAAGCACGCGAGCACCCTGTTCAACAATGCGCTCGGTCAGGGATCGTTGCACCAAGTCTTCAATTCTTAATGGTACAGAATCAGTAAGATCCCTCTCGAACTGCTCTGTGAGTTCCCTTGTCACATCAGCACTGTACACGACTTGACACACCTCATAATTCAGGCGAAAACTTCTCATATCATAGTTTGCTGAGCCTACGGCAGCAATCTCCTCATCGATGGTCAACACCTTCGCATGTATCATTCCTTTGTCGTACTGGTAGATTTGAACTCCAGCTTCTATAAGTTCTCCGTAATAAGTACGGCTTGCAAGACCCACGATTTTTTGATTATTGTGGCGAGGAACCAGCAATCTTACACGGACACCACGAGTTACTGCTGTCTTTAAAGCCATGATAATATCCGTTTCTGGTACAAAATAGGGTGTTGTTAAATCAATAGTCTTGGTCGCCTGTGTTATACATATAAAGTAAGCTTGCCGAATGACTGGGGTAGGAATTCCAGGGTTTCCTTCCAACGTATGGATATACGCTTTATGCAATGTCCTAGTTTTTCCGGATATGTCCATTTTTTTATCATCAAGGGTGCTCAACTCTGATCCCAATTCGGCTGACCATTTGGAATGATCTGCTCTGCCGATTGAATTGATTTTCGTTACCTCTGATTTTGTTTTCAAATTTGTTTTTGATTTTATCCTTTCCGGCACAGCGATTTCCCAATGAACATCAAAAACAGTCTGCAAGTCGCCTGTTGCTTCCCCTATAATTTGCAAATGAGTGTCCCTCCAAAATCCTACGTCTGGCTTTAATCCTGTATATTCATACCCAACGTTCATACCGCCAGTAAAGGATTCCTTTCTGTCAATCGTCACAATCTTACAATGATCCCGATAATTCCAATTGGACAAAATCCAGGGAAATCGCAGAGGAAATATTGTCCTGCATTCTATCCCTGCTTCAACCATCTGCCGGATTTTTTCACGCGGGAATTTATAACTCCCCAAGCTATCTCTCATAAAACGAACCTGCACTCCATTTAATGCTTTTTCGATTAGCAGTTCTGTGATTCGATTACCAATTTGGTCGTTCCGATAGATGAAATATTCCAGATCAATGGTTTCTTGGGCTTTTTGCAGGGATACAAGGAGTTGATCATATTTTGCTATCCCATTGTTAAACACTTGGACTTGGCCCATTCGAAGCCCATTCACAGTGAAATGCCGTAAAGCATTGGCAATTACCGATGCTGAAGCACCGAATGTCTCAGGTAATTTGTTAGATTCATTTTTAGAACAGGTCAATCTTTTTCGATGAATAAACTTAGGGTTTGATATGCTAAGATATAGCCAGAAACCAATGACAGGTAAAAAAAGGACGATTATTATCCAATTCAAAGCCTTGGCAGGCCGACGAACTTCCCAAATTGCTATGAATAAGATAAAGAACGTATTTAACAGGTATAGATATAAAATCCACTCCAACTGGAATCCCTCCTTCTGTTACTCTTAACATGTACAAACTATGTAACCAGTATACGTATGGAATATGAAGGGATTGTCTGTTATATATTATGGACTACCTTTATAAGAACTTGTATAAGATATTAAGAACGAAAAAAAGAGAATTAAGGTTGGGAAAGTTCTGACATCAAGAAAGGCGTAATGATCTGGGCACTGTCCTAACTAGAGACTTAGTGATTTTGAAAATTACCATCTGGTAAATTCCTAAATATAGGTATAATTTTTTATAAATTTGGAAAATGAAAGTGGTAAATGCAATAAGAAGTAAATAAGAGAAAACATTAATTTATATTGGGAGGAAATCGTCTTAAAATTAGTCGTTAACATCTTTTTTGTTAATGGTTAATGAATGATCGGTATCTCTAACAGCAGCATAAAAAAAATCTTTGATTTGAAGATATCCCTTTACCTTTAGTTCTTCCTTTAACCACTTTTCATTTTTGTTGATAAATTTTAATTTACGCTTTTGCACTTTCCCTTCAATGACAACGGCTATGGGTAATCCGCGGTATTCCACTTTCATATGTAAATCTTTTGGAGTAATTGGAACTAATTCTTTTCTTGGAAAAATGCTAATTTCACCTGTTGCTTCCAAAATCGCATATTCATTATCGTGAATATCCGGATATCCTGTTGTTCTTAAATTAGACAACAGCTCAGGTAAAGGATATCTACTTTCCTTTAACTTTCGATTAAGATAAAAAAAGAATCGCTCCAAAATCATGAGGGGTAAGTTGGGCTAGAGCTGATTTCCCTAAAATATTTACTGCTACAATAAACACAATATAGATAAAAATAACTT
>NZ_JAQFUL010000171.1:0-3314 GCF_027716265.1 Bacillus cereus group sp. Bc031 | reverse complement strand
ATCCTTCCATGCGGTATGCATGGAAGGATGACCCATTTAGTTAAATTTTATTCATTTTCTTAACTTGATGGCTATGAGGACAGCAGAGTGCCTTTTTTAGAAACCTTGCCTGTTTTTCATGATTTAAAACTAATAAGGAGAGGAAAGTATGAGTGAATTGCATTTTATGAGTCTAGAAGAACTGGATAATGAATTAGAAAAAGATGACAGTGGTATTTATTTCATTAAAGATTATAATGAAAATATTATTTATATAGGCAAGGCTTTTAGTATAAAAAGTAGAGTATTAGCTCATTTTAATAGTTATTCCAATATTAAGGAATATGTACATTTATTTAATAAAGTAGCGTATCTCATTGAAGATAGTTTGTTAAAACGCTCATTGTTACAAGTTACTTATACGATTAAATATAAACCAGTATTAAACAAAGAAGTCCAAAAAGAATTCCCAGAGTTATATACCCAATACATTAAGCAAACAAATAAAAAATCCATGTTGTTAGAAATTGATGAAGCTAAAGAAAAAAGGGATGAGTTAAAGAATAGATTAGTAAAATTAGTGGGTGGAAAAACTATGTTTTATGACATAATTTCTCTGTTAAACAATGGATATAACTATCATGTCCTCGCAAAAGTATTGAGCATAGAACTTCAAACTTTAATTATAATGAAAGAACACCGAAACAAATTCCCGATACCACATAATTATAAGAGAACAATAAAGCATCAAGATATAATGTATGCTTTATCTGGAAAAAAGAATTTAAGTACGTCAAGGTTAAACACTTAACTTTAAATTAGTAAATTTGCTGCTTTTAGCAATTCAACTAGAATGTGCCCCCCGAAATTTAGAAAGATCGGTTTATTAGGTAGCCTTTAGGGAATGAGCCTAGTACAATACTGGGTTCATTCCCTTTGATTTTCCCTTGATTCTTTCATGATTATAGTACTCTATATACTTTGCTAATTCTTGTTTGAAATCTGTTATACTTCCAAATTCTTTCGATACAGAAATAGACATACAAAAACGCCATCCTTTCTTATAAATCTACAGCAAGAATAGCGTATTTTTTACAAATGAGTTCCTTTATTGAAAAGCTTTAGTTCTATATGACTGATAAAAGGGCAAGTAACGCTAAAATAGCGGTAAGTCCTTGTTTTTAGAAGAATATTTTGCATATGCAAAATATTAAAATGTAATTTATAAATATAAAGTTAATAAAATAAATTACATTTTAATAATATTCCTCAAGCTAATCCTATATATACCGTTTACAAATTAATTGTCTAAGTATTTTTTAGTTTAAAAGTGCAGTGTATTCGTTTTTTATTGAATCAACTTTTACATGTTGGTTCAATATTTTCTATTCTCTTGGAACTTAGTTCTCGTTTACTTCTCACAAAAGCAATAAAATCTATTATCTCTTCTGTTGACAGTGCTTCTCCATCTATTAAAAGTGTTGGATCTGGATCGTTTAGGAGTCTTGTAATATCAATTACATCTTTGTTTTGATGTGAATGTTCAATTCGGCCTAATATATAATCTACAGATGTATCAAATAAATCGGCTATTTTTGATAAAGATTGTAAGGAAGGTAATCTATAACCATTTTCATACCCGGCATAGGTGCTTTTCGCAATCCCAAGTCGATCTGCTGTCTCTTGTAAGGACCACTTTTGATTTTTTCTTAATTCAGATAAACGTTCCAGCATTCGTCTCATACCCCATCTAATTTTATTAAATTAATTATAACATAGAAAAAGAATCAAGAATAGAAAAAAAGTACGCGTATTGAATACAAATTCTTGATTAATTCAAATTAAGTTCTATAATGATAAATATAAATACGCATTACGCGAACGATATATCGTTGTTTATTTTATGGAGGGGTTGTGTATGAAGAAAATTTTATTACTTGCAACTGGTGGGACAATTGCATCTGTGGAGGGGAATGAGGGGCTTGTTCCAGGATTATCCGCTGAGGAATTATTGAATTATTTTTCGAAGTCTTCTCGAAACTTAGAAATAGATTGCAAAATCTTAATGAATATTGATAGTACCAATATGCAACCTGAGCACTGGAAAGAAATAGCTAATGCTGTTTTTAATCACTATGATGACTATGACGGGTTTGTGATTACACATGGAACGGATACGTTAGCTTATACATCTTCTGCGTTATCTTATATGCTGCAAGGTTTAAGAAAACCAGTTGTTTTAACAGGTTCACAAGTACCTATTAGTTTTAAAAAGACAGACGCAAAGAAAAATGTAGCTGATGCTCTTAGGTTTGCCTGTGAGAATGTTGGCGGTGTGTTTATTGTTTTTGATAGTAGGGTGATTATTGGGACGAGAGCAGTTAAAATGCGAACAAAAAGTTATGATGCATTTGAAAGTGTGAATTCTCCATATGTTGCTGAGGTAAATGAAGATGAAGTGAAATATCATTGGAAGCCAACGTCCTCCCATAACGAATTTTCAATAGATACTAATTTATGTACGGATGTTTTTCTTATGAAATTGTATCCAGGTACAAAGCCAGAGATATTTGATTGTTTAAAAGATTTGTATAAAGGGATTGTTATTGAAAGTTTTGGAAACGGTGGATTACCTTTTGAAGGAAGGAACTTGCTTTCGAAAATTCAAGAGTTGACTGAAATGGGGATTGCTGTAGTGATTACTACTCAATGCCTGGAAGAAGGAGAAGACATACTTCTCTATGAAGTAGGACGGAAAGTGGCACAACATCAAGTAATATTGTCTGGAGATATGAATACGGAAGCCATCATAGCAAAATTGATGTGGACGCTTGGAAAAACTAATAAATTAGAAGAGATTAAAAAAATTATTGAAGAGCCTTTAGCCTACGATTTAACAATAAAATCTGATAAGGATTGGTAAGGACTTCATATGATTTATTTAGGTTTTACATTTAATATGGGGGAGAAATTAAATTGGCAATGACAAACAAGAACGTGCGAGTGGAGAATGATTTTTTGGGAGGAAAGGAATTACCTATTGAGGCATATTACGGAATTCAAACTTTACGCGCTGTTGAAAATTTCCCGATTACAGGGTATAAAATTCATGAAAGCTTAATTAGAGCGTTCGCAGTTGTAAAAAAAGCTGCAGCGCTTGCGAATACAGATGTAGGAAGATTGGAATTGAACAAGGGCGGCGCAATTGCAGAAGCTGCTCAAGAAATTCTTGATGGAAAATGGCATGATCATTTTATTGTAGATCCAATCCAAGGCGGAGCAGGTACTTCAATGAACATGAATGCAAATGAAGTCATTGCCAATCGTGCTCTTGA
>NZ_JAQFUL010000170.1:0-3364 GCF_027716265.1 Bacillus cereus group sp. Bc031 | reverse complement strand
TATCCGTTTAGATAAAAAAAGATAGTAGGGATAATCAATCCTTACTATCTTTACTGTTAATATTTATATATCTTTAATACATGAGTGTCTTTTTTTTGAAAATACTCTATAATTAACTTTGGGGAAGGTAATGTTAGAGTATTCGTTTAGCATTATCTTTATATTTGATAAACCATGAAATCGAAAGATTTTGTGGTTTATTTTTTGAACAATAGCTATTACATTATTGGCAGTGAGCTATCGATTGTTATAAGCATTTGGAGAGGTAGGATTTAACATCTAACATCGAATAACAGTTCCAGAATATAACGTTATGAAATGATCTCCCATATCTAAAACGTTACTTGCCTGTATAAAGCCCTTAAAACCTTCTGAAGAATAATAAATTTCTTTTGGTATACTTTCTTTAGATTGGAAATGTGTTTTAGAGTACTTTACATAATGATTTTTAATAATTTTTGATTCAGGAACAATAGTATTTTTTTGTTTCAGTGTTTGTATAGCACTAGAAGGTGGTATGAATTTTTGAGTGTCTTGGTAATTATGATCTAAGGTGTCAGCCTGTACACTGTGTGACGACACAAAGACGCTTAAACTACTTCCAACAATTAATGTTGCAAATGCTAACTTTGAGACTTTCGTTAATCTAATCATTTTATAATCTCCTTTTCATTATTTTGTAAGGTACCTCCTTACACCTCACAGTCTATATCCACTACAAAAGGGTGTACATACATATTGATAGACAAAATTCTACAAAATACCTCATGTTTTTTGGGTTGTGTATAATAATCCAATGTTTAATAATTTATCAGAAGTAAAAAAGCAGGTCATATATAAAAGAAAATGAATAATTTATGCAGAGCTTGTATATAAAATTATTGTTCAAATATTCTAAAATGAGTTGATAAAGATGGTGTGGTATTATTAGACAATAATTGATTCGATAGGTTGGATTTGAAAAGCGAATTCTCTTTTTGAGCTTTTATCACTTAAAATAACTAAAGAATAAGTACAAGCACATAATTTAAATAAAAAAAGTGAGAAAAATGATAAACATTCTTCTCACTTTCATCAATTAGGGTGGCATATATATAAATATGCGTTTGAGAGGATTTTTGGATGAAAAATCCATATATATAGTATAACAAAATATTTAAGGCACTTCGCATGTAATATTGCATATAAAGAGTTGATAGATATAATAGCTAGTCTATTTCTATTATTTAACGGATTTTCCGAAAGAGTTCTCCTGCCTTAAGAGAGTGCAGGGTGATAGGTGAGAGAAGAATTTTGATTTGGCGTAGCCAAAAAGAACAATACATATTTTGATATGTAAAGACCCTTCAAATGAAGGGTCTTTACATACACTTATATTAAGTTTGTTGTGGTGCACCACCATGATCGCCAACACTATATGTAGGAGCAGGGTAATGTCCATGAGTAGCAAATTGATCCGCTTTAGAAAATGGAGAAATTCCCACCGTTAGAATCCCAATAAAAGCAATACCCGATAATAATAGGCTGATTTTTTTCATTATTTTAACACTCCTTTTTCAATTGATTTTCGTCTTACTTGATAACAAATATGGAAATAATCACTTACCTTTTGGTGGTTTTCTAATTCTCTACATTTTGTGGCAAATAATTCGGCGTATTCGACAACATATTCCCATAATTCTTCTTGCTCAAAGTATAAGATTCCTTCTTGAATGATTTTTTCTAATTCTTCCAATGGAATATTTTCATTTAATCTTTTTAAAATAGAGAAGTGGTGTGTGTACTCTTCGTTATGAATTCCTCTGCAAATCTGTAATCCCTTATCAATGAGTTTGCTAGCTGCTGATTGTTGTCCTAATTTATAATGCTCCTTAGCTTGTAGGAAGATAGCCTTAAAGTGTGTAGGGATTTTTTCTGTTACTTCTGAAAGGTGACGAATAGCTAACGTAGACATATTTTGATCAGAATACAGCCACCCCATAGTACCTTTTACGTATAACAAGGAATCTTCTTCCTTATTCTTTTGTAGTAATTCAATCGCACAATGCAGATATTCTTCAGCTTGTTCGTACTGCTTTAAACAGATACAGCAACCACCTAGCAAACTATTGCAAAAGGCTGTTTTTACTTCATAACCTTCATACTTTGAAAAGATTGCTCTCGATTTATTTGCGTATTCGATAGCAGCGAGCATGTTATAGGTATGGTGATAAAAAGTAGCAATTCTATAGTAGAATTCAGCATGTTCAATTTCATCTGGAATGTTTACTAGTATCTTTTCTGCCAGTTTATAATGTTCCTCTGCCTCAGTAAAACTTGATATAAAAGTGGAATGAATGGATTTAAAAAAGTGATAATAGAAGCGTAGAAAATGGTCTGTAGGCATATCATAATCACTAATAGCATCAAAACTATTTTGTTGAATACCGAGGCTATCTGTTAAGACTGTGTAACGAAATTCAAGTAGTGAGTAATATAATAACAAATTTTGATCCTGACGTTCTTGATTTGACTCAATGCTTAACTTAGTAATTTTTTCATCAATTTTCTTTTTTAGATTAGTAGCTTTTACAACTTGTTGAGATAGCATAGATCGATACCAGTCGTTCAATAGAGAGGTTAATTGCTCATTTCCCTTTACTGAAACACTCACTATATACTCCCCCATCCTATAGGAATAGCTTAATCCTATTTAATTGTAATTATCATAGCAAAATAAAAGAAAAAATGGAGTGATTTTACAATATTTTTCAAGAAAATTCATAAAAAACAATCAATTTATGTCGAATATACTTAGAATGAAATATCCAAAAAATCACCAAAAGATGATATGAGTCTTCATACGTTCTATCAGGTGAACCAAGAAACTGTAATTGAAGATTTAAGAAATATCCTTTTCCTAAAACGGATTAATTACATATTAATTTTTAAATTATTTTGTTGGGTACTTTAGTATGTATTACTATGAAGTGTATAAATCTTGCGTATATAAATAAGAAGAGAATAAAGAAAGTAGAAAAGAGCTTGTAGGAATTCCTACAAGTTCTTTTTTAGATAATGTAAAAAGGTGAAACAGACTACCTCATTATTCGTAATAGGGAAAACTTCCTCAAAAAGGGAGTTTAATAGTGAAAGTGAAGTTGATTATTACCTAACTATTAAGGGATATTGAGTAATAAGGATAGATTTTAAAAATGAAACTAAGCAAGAGGACATCAGTTTATTTCCGTGAAAAACAATGGCAAGAAAGGAATGTAATCAACGATTGTAAAATACCCAATAACAATGGTTTTAAATTCCCCAAAAATAACAGATAATCGTTTCGAAACAAACATCAAAGATGGAGTGAAGAAACGGTGCTGAA
>NZ_JAQFUL010000169.1:0-3563 GCF_027716265.1 Bacillus cereus group sp. Bc031 | reverse complement strand
TCATTAACATAAGAGAATAGTAACGTGCTTTTAAGTTTAAGAATAGTCTAAATCCTTAAGTTGATGGATGTGTGGCTGAACCCCCTTTTGTAGAATAAAACGAACTTTTTGCACGGAAAGCTAGGCGGCGGTCTCCAGGGAGTCGCCTTTTGCTTTTTCATGGTGGGGGGGTGTTTATGAATTTTTTCTTTCGAATTATTTTTTGTTTTTCTTTTCATCTTCTTTTGTTTTCTTATTGTGGCAAGCATGACAAAGTGTTTGTAAATTAGATGGTTCTAATCGTTTTGACCAATCAACACGAATAGGTATGATATGATCGACCACATCACCTATCTTAATGATATCCTTGCTTCTACATTGAACACATAGACCATGATCTCTACGATAAATAAGCTCACGCATATCCTTCCACAATCTTGAGTTGTAGAATGAACGTGAGCTTTTGTTTCGAATATGTTTGTCGTAATATCTTACAGTTTCTTTTTCCTTTTCGATATGTTTAGCGCAATACTTATCCCGTGTTAGTTCGTTGCAACCTAACGACTTGCACGGCTTGAATGGTTTACTTGGCACCTTCCATCCTCTTTCTTAACCGTTTCATTTCATCCCCGATGGCCATATTCTTTTTATTAATCCGTTCATGACACTTAGCTATATCCGCTTGATGTTTACGAATCTTATCGTTCACATATGCAGCAACATGCTCATGGCCACAATGAGGACAAATATAGAAACACTTCTCAATTCTTTTTGGAAGCTGTGCTACTTGTGGTTGCATATCGTAATCTTCATTGCAGTTAGAACAGTAGACTTGCATTTATCCTCACTCCTTATTCTTCTAATAAACCATGAATAAGCTTATTTATTGCACTTACACTAGATTCTCTCATCTCATTTATTGTTGTATTATTAGCGATCTGTTCAGTTATTTCAACGAATTGTTCTAATGAATGTTCACTCGTACACTTCTCAAGATAATTCCCAAACTCATCTTCACCTAATGCCACATTAAACATACTAATAGCGACAGCTATCTCAATCTTAGTTAATTCCATTATCTTCACTCTCCTTTAAAAGAATATTCCGATTATATATTTACAAATAAATACAAGTTGCTATAATAAAATTAACATTGCCATCAGGAAAAGTGATTCGCCCCCATGCGAGTTGCTTTTCCTTTTTTTATGGCTATTGCTTTAAGAATTCATCTACCGTTTTACCAAGCAAACTAATCATTGCTTCTCTTCTTTGCTTTGGTGTTGTGTTATCTTCCATCTCATTAAAGATAGGAAGCACACTTTCTAATTTTTATTTATCGATACGCTCATTTACAAGATCTGTTCCTAACATCGAAATGAATGTGCTGATTATAACCGCTTGTTCTTGTTTAGTTAGTTTCATTTATTTTCCCTCCGTTTTTTCTTTAACACCAAATAAGACGCCACCAAAATTACGGTAGCGCCTTAAAAAATTAATGATACTTTAAAAGGATATTTGTCACAATTTGCCGAATACGTCTTATTAAAGAGAAGTAGTAAATAAACTTAATAAAGGTGGTAAAACATGTACAATTGTATGAACCAAGAAACATTAATTACTATCATCCCAACATCTAAACATGGTAAAACTTATGATATTGCAAAAGTAGAGGCAACTTTTCAATTAAACGAGCCAATCACTGAAACAGATTCACTTTTAGTTCCACCCCAAATGGAACTAATCCCTCAAGATATCTTTGAGATATTAAAATTAAGTCACGTAAACTTAGCACCAATGACTGAAACTTATATTAATGAAGCTCTAAGTGATTTTGCAACTGAATCTTCTGATCCAAATAGAGATCAAGAGACTAAAGAAGATGCTATGTTAGGGCTAGTAAGAAAATACCTTACAAAGGTAGTTCCTGAACAAATCGGTTCAGATTATTTTTACAGAGTTAGCTATGAATATGCAGTGTATCCAAATGAAAATGGTTCGTATTTCTTATATGCTACGGTACCGTTTAAAGGATTTAATATGCCTGCAACTAGCCAAATTCGTTTTATTAGTATTTTACCAACAGGTTCTACTGTTGTTAATACTACAGGAGTGGATATCAATCAACAAAGCCTTCCAGCTGATCAAGACGATGTTGCAAACGGTAAACCAGTGGTGAGTTACTTCTGGCAAAATGATCCTGAGTTTATGGTAGAATACAGATACTAATTAGAATCACTACTACTTCTCTTTGCTAGGATGTTACATCCTAACTTTTTTAATTATTACTACATAGTTATTCTTCGCTATTTCTGTTCATTTTCCTCCAAAGATTTCTTCGCCCACAAATATGCTGTTTCAGCATTTGTAATTGCTATGCTTTTCTCTCGATTATTTTGACATACAACACCAATTGTGTATATGAATTTTTCATATACGTCCATTAAAATTTGTTGCTTATTTAGTTTATCCATCTTTTATCCTCCCCCAAAACAAAAGCACCCAGTTATGAATGCTTTATCACACATATGTATTTGTTATTCCACTTAAAAATATATACAAAAAAAAACAAAGAAATTCGCGCTTTACACTTGATGCGCATTGAAATGTGTATTATAATGAATATAGAAAGTTGAAAGGAGGTAATAACGATTTCTAGTAGGGAAGTAATTAAGAGGTTAAAAAAAGAAGGATGGTTTATAGTGAACATTGAAGGCAGCCACCATCAGTTCAAACATCCTTCTAGGGTTGGCAAAGTAACCGTGAAACATCCGTGCAAGGATATTCCGAAAGGTACACTTCGCTCAATCTACAAGCAAGCGGGTTGGTTATAAACCGCCCCTTGCTTTCCCTAATTATACAAGAAATCGTTATAAAAACAAATTATGAAAAAAGACTATTATGTTTATCCAGCTATCCTTGAAAAGTCTTCAGATGGTTACGGTATTTACTTTCCAGACCTTCCTGGTTGCGTTTCTCATGCAGATACACAAGAAGATGCTTTAAAGGAAGGTAGAGAAGCATTAGGACTTCATTTATCTGGTATGGAAGAAGATAACGATCCGATTCCTGAGCCTTCTACAATTGAGAGCGTAGAATTAGAACAAGATGAATATGCTTTCTTAATTGATGTCTGGATGCCACCATTAAGGAAACAAGACAAACTTGTTTATAAAAGAAAGAACGTTACTCTTCCTTCTTATTTAGAAGAACACGCAGCAAAACAAAACGTCAATTTCTCTGAAATGCTTGTAGAGGCATTAGAACAACATTTAGGATATAAAGAAAAAAAGAATACACCCTAAAGGGCGCCATATGAGCGTCCTCTTTTTTTAATATAATGCACTCCATAAGGAATATCTCTTCACTCCTTTACAAACACTTCTTTATACAAATACTATAGTTTAAAAGGAGCATGTTATGAAATTCTCACAAATACTAATCATTCTCTTTGCTATTATCATCCTTACATGGCTATGGTTTTCTTATTTAAAAAAAGCAACCATGCACCATAATCCGTACCCTTTGTAAAGGACATTTTAAAAAAAGTTAGGCGGCATCAAGAAGATGATTTCTGTATTCAACAG
>NZ_JAQFUL010000168.1:0-3791 GCF_027716265.1 Bacillus cereus group sp. Bc031 | reverse complement strand
CTATCCCCTAAAGAATTTAGGGAACAAGTGGTTTAGGTGTTTTGATTGGTGTCCCGTTTTCAGGGTTCACTTCATTTAATGGAGTTTTTTATTTTAACATTTACATTTTGAAAACACTTCACAATCATAACGTAGTAGGCTTAGTAAAATACTTATTTAGTGTATTGTCTTTCAAAGAAGAAAGCGGAACCTTCACTTCACTACCTTCCTTCATATTCCGCAGCACAACAGTTTCTGTACTAAGTTCTTCTTCCCCAATAATAAGCACATAAGGGATATTCTCTTTATTTGCATAATTAAGGGCGCGTTTTAATTTGCGTCCTGCTAGTTCAAGTTCGACTTTTAAGGAAGTGGTAGAACGTAATTGCTGGGCGATTTGTAAGCATTGTAATTCTGTTCCGAGCGGGATGATAAATACATCCGCTGTAGATGATACTGTTTCTTTCTGTGATAGTGCTGTATAAATAACGTCTAAACCGAATGAAATACCGACTGTTGGATAGTTCATATCATCACCACGGAATGCTCCAATAATATTATCGTAACGACCACCGCTACCGATGCTAGATGTAATTGATCCATCTTTTAAAAAGATTTCATATACGGTACCTGTATACATTGTGAGTCCTCGCGCTAAAAACGGATTAAATATAGCATTTTCATTTATTCCAAGTGCGATTAAATATTGCTGTAATTGTTGTAATTCGTTTACTCCATCGGCAACGAGTGGATTATTGAAAGCTTCTTTAAAGTCAGCAATTGAAAGCTGTAGACAAGATAATACGGTATTACATATCGTATCAGCCATTTCTTCAGAAATTCCGCGCTCTAATACATCTTTTCGTACGCCATCAATCCCAATCTTTTCGATTTTGTCTAATGATAAAATGACGTCACTTGTTAATTCGGTAGGGATGTTAATGGCCTGAAGAATACCATTTAACAATTTGCGGTTATTATATTGGATTGTTATTTCTAAGTTTAACGTTTGGAACAGCTCAAACGCCATGCTCATGAGTTCCGCTTCAGCCATGACTGATTCTACACCTACTATATCAACGTCGCATTGTATAAATTCACGAAATCTTCCTTGTTTAATGGGGCCATCTCGAAACACTTTCCCAATTTCATACCGTTTAAAAGGAAGGCGGATGTTCGGGTTCATTGCCACAACTTTTGCGAATGGAATAGTTAAATCGTAACGTAAGGCAAGACCGCGTTTTCCTTGATCTTGAAGTGTATATATTTCTTTTAATATTTCATCACCACCGCCGTACTTGTAAGACATAAGCTCATACATATTTAATGTCGGCGTTTCTAACGGTTTACATCCGTATCGTTCAAATGTATCTTCGCACGCTCTTTTAATTTTATTTCGCAGTACTTGTTCCTCTGGTAAATAGTCTTTCGTTCCTTTTACATTTCTCATTTCCATTGTAATCACTCCTTTTTAAATTAAAAAAAGCTATGCAGGTATAAAAATACCCACATAGCTTTATAAACGCTTCGTGGGTCAACAGGAAAAGCCCTGTACCCACGAAGAAAAATTTTTCTTCGGATACACGGCGTTACGTATGATGATGAAGTTGGAAAGAAATATTAAAATTTTGCATTACAAATCTCTCCTTAACAATAAGTTTTTCCAAATTATATCAAATGATTTTTGAATTATCAATATTTTTAGTTTTGAAATATACGTGAAGTTATGTAGGAGAAATGGAAAAGGGTGTATAATAAAACTTAATAATATGAAATAACCGTTTAAGGAGATCACTATGAAAAAAGATAAAACAAATGCGATGCGAATATTAGATAAAGAGAAAATTGAATATTCGATGATGTCATATAATCCAGACGATGGGAAAATTGATGGCGTATCAGTAGCCGAGAAAATTGGACGAGAAGTGAGAGAAGTATATAAAACGTTAATCGCTCAAGGGAATAGTAAAAATTATCATGTGTTTATCATCCCGGTAGATGAGGAACTAAATTTAAAAGCTGCCGCAAAAGCAGTAAGTGAAAAGAAAATTGAAATGATTCCTGTTAAAGATATTACGAAAGTTTCAGGATATATTCGCGGCGGCTGTTCACCAGTCGGAATGAAGAAGTTATTTTCTACATGTATTGATGCGAGTGCCCAATTACTTGAAACGATGATAGTAAGCGGCGGAAAAATAGGTATACAAATTGAGCTGAAAGTGGATGACTTGGCGAAAGTGACGAGAGCGCAGTTTGGTGAGGTAACGAAGTAAATATACATAGGGAAAGAAGTTCTAGTTTTATTAACTTTAGATAAAGATTTATAGGATAGTTAGTCCATTATGGGGCTGATTATCCCTTTTATTTACATAGCTATATTAAAATGAATAAAGATTGAATATTCAGTTTGAAATAGACTGTAATATGAATCATTTGTTTGGATTTGGGAGGAGGACAAAGGCTCGGTGCGTTACCCTTAAAGATAGACAAGTGACAGAAGATTGTTTAATGGGGGCAAGAAATACCCATAAGAAAGCACGTATTGGGGTCCAATATTTTGGGGGAATCTTACGCTAAGAGTTTGCAAGATGTTATACAGTTTTTTTTGCTAATCCAGTAACATACACGAACACTAAAACCGCATTAGGATAGGAATGTATAAAAAATGTATAGATTTATAGAACTAAAAAAGAAGATTCTCTTGTGAGAGCAGGGTTATCCTTTTTTCATTGCTACTGATAATGAGACGTTATGTTAACTTTACATGTATACGATATTCACCCGAAAAATGAGATAGTTCTTATTCGACTAACTGGAAAGATAGTTCAATAAGAAAAGGACTTTATAAATCAAAAAAAGAATAATGCTATATGAGTTTCTTTGCCCATTCCTCCCAAAAAAAAGGGGAATAAAGCTATGGAAGGTATTGAGCTTAATTTAGAATATTGTAGGGTGATAAGTCGATGATAGGAATAAGTATAGCAACCAAGTGGGAATATGAAGCGACATTGGAATACTTTAGCATAAAAGACAGCGAATGTTTTGGTTATCCTTATGGCGAGTATTTCATGAGAACAATTAATAATACTAAACTTGTTTTTTATAGTACCGGTGTAAGAAAAGTAAATGGTGTTGGTGGTAATCAGTATATGATTTCCAAATTTAATTTAACTAAAGTAATCGTTGTTGGAACATGTGCAGGAATAGATAATAAGTTCAATAATTTGGATATTTTTGTACCCGATAAAGCTGTTCAATATGATTGTACAGTAAAAGAAATTGAGCCTTTTATTAAACAATCCTTCATAGTCGATATTGATTTATCGAAATATGGGAATGAATTTTATACTGGAACAATTGGCACCGCTGATAAAGCAGTAGTTATGTGGAAGGACTATTTAGAACTTAAAGAAAACGAAATAATAATAGCCGATACAGAAGCAGGCGCAATTGCTTATATCTGTAAGAAGAATGATGTTGAGTGTATTATTATAAAAGGAATATCTGATTTTCCAACAGATGAAAGTAGCTCTGATAAATTTGAATCGAACATTGAACAAATTAATGTTTATTTAGAAAACACCCCCAAAGTTATGAATAAAATATTTGGCGAATATTTAAAACGATTTATTTAAATAAATTTAAAGTTAATAAAAAAGATAGAAATAGTCAAACCTGTATTATTCCCCTTTTTCGGGGGATGGGCAAAGTTATCCAACTTCCAATAACGAAAGTTATGGTGCGACAAGAAGTCGCATTCCCACAGGGTAGCTTCTGCTACTAGATTAGATGCAAAGTCTATCTCCATCCGA
>NZ_JAQFUL010000167.1:0-3820 GCF_027716265.1 Bacillus cereus group sp. Bc031 | reverse complement strand
CGAGCTCCGATAGAATATCGAATCTCGATGGCTGCTTAGTCTTTTTAATGCTGTCTACTTGACAGGGATAAGACCAGGGAAAATTATAGTCCATTGTATCTACAAGAAAAATATTCTAAAAGACGAAAAGATTATAAGATTGCTGCGGAATCATTTAAAAACGTAAGTGATAGTTTGTTATCAATTGATACAGATGATTTATTAGAAATAATGACCTATAAAGCTAAAAAATTCAAGATAAAGGATATCTCCAAGTTAGAAGTAATGCTTGAAGGTGTAAAGGAACATGGAGAAGCAGTAAAGCTTGTTCAAAATTATAAAGCGATAATTAGTGAAATGAAAAATAATATGGATATAAAGGTAGATTTATGGAAAGAAATTTTCAAAGAATATTTCTCTGAGAGCTTTATTGAAGAATGGCGACGTTTTTGTAAAAATCGAAATCATGTTGCACACAATAAATTATTAGATCTCAACGCATTTAATAAAATTAGCGAAAATATTAGTAATGTTGAAGGGTATTTGGATGGAGCTAAAAAAGAATTTGATAAGGAATTATCTGAAGAGGAAGAAACTGAAGTATTAGAATATATTGAGGAGGAAGAGTATAAAAAAGAATTGCATGAATTGTATATTATGGAACAAGAAGCAGGAGTTTCAATTTTAGATGCAAATATGATATTTGATAAATTCGAAGAAGTAACTAATCAATTTATAGAGGACATTGATGATACATATTATTTTAGAAATGATATAAAAATTGAAAAGAATAAAATGTCAATTGCAGAGTCAGAACAAGACATCCTGAAGATTTCTAGTAAGATTAATGATGATATTTTAGAAGTTAAGAGTAAATTAAATATCGAAGAGGTACAACAGGGGGAAAGTGAGGTATTACTGAAATTAATTATAAACGGGAAAATGATAGAAGAATGTAGCTTAAAATATATAAATGGAGGAGCAGAGTTTCAGAGCGATCTGGGATATTATCTCCCTACATCATATAATGAGTTTTCTCAAAAAGGATTCGAGGAATTTGTAGAACATATAAGTGAATTCATAGAAGACTATTTTCCTGATTTAAAAGAGGAAATGGAGATTGAGATGTATATTGCTGCAAAAGATGGGGGGAATAACCCAGTTGCTGATTTCTCCTGTGAAGAATGTGGAGAAGAATATGTATGTGTTAATGACGATATAGGAGAACAGGGTATGTGCTTAAATTGTGGAGCGAAACATGAAGTTTCTACGTGTGAAAGATGTGAAGTAACATATAATCAAAATATTGATGGTGAAGAATATCTATGTGAAAATTGTATGGAGCATTATTTAGGTGAATAGGGAATTTGATGATAAGTTCAAAAAAATGCTCTACAAATTAATAGGTGTAAATAATTTAAGGGGAATTTTGTTTCTTATAAAATTAATAATCAGTTCTAATTGGTATCAGCAGAAAATTTGTCAATATAAATACGAGAATAAATGTAATTTAAGAGATAGAGAAAAGGAAATAGAGATATCACCTTTAAATTTTTCGAAGTTGCTAACTGGTAAGATAAAAAGATTAAGTGAGGAAACACGTAATAAATTAGGTAAATGGATTGAAAGATAAAAGGTAGTTAATCTGTTGTAATGCGGGTACATAAATATATTAATATAATCGGGCTTAGTCAAAATAAAGGTTAGGCCCTTTTGATTTTAGTTAGTAATCGTATTAAATACTCCATATACACTTTTTACAAGTGCTTTCTAAGCCTTGAAACATTAAATGATTTTCTTTATCCTATTAAAAGGAAAGGGGGGGTATATGGATACAAAAACAGTATTAACAATTATTGGCTCATTTTTAGCAGCATCTACCGCACAATTAATAAGTCACATTCTTACCCTAAGAAGAGAAAAGAAAAACTATAAGAAAGCATGTTATCAAAACTTATATTCACCAATAATTTTTAAATTAACCGATTATATAAAATCTGAGTCATATTATGATGATTTTTATGAACTGAACACTACTTACCAAAAACCTTCTGATATTTTTCATGAAGTAATGCAACACATTGAAAAGAATCTAGTTTATACAAGTGTGGATATTATTAATATCTATCAAGTGTGGAAAAGAGATTACTCGCATCCTTCAAGTAAAGATGAATTACCTAGCAACGTGAAACTAGAGAATCAAATGGATTTAAACATTTCATTTGCTAATATTTTTTTTGCACAGTTTTTAAAGATTAACAAGTCGTTAAAGTTTAAGCACAAAATAGTTAATGAGGAACTAAGAGCGCCTTATTTTTTCACTCACTTTTTCTTATTAATTAAGGAATGTACAAGGCCTTATTCTGTAACATTCGAGGAAATATTTTCTATATATGATTTAATAGAAGCTATCTTATTACCAAATAACAATTATACAGAGAGAATTATTTCTAATAGGAATAATTTAGACAAAGTTCAATCTACAAATCTTTATAAAAATGATGATCGGGTTCATGAAGCGTATCTTTCTGCGTACGAACTCTTATATGAAATCGTAAATGAGATGGCAATCATTAGTGAAGAAAGAGCAACAGATTTTAAAGATTTTCTCGACTCTCAGATTCAAAAGTAGTTTCCTTAGATGAAAAGGTTAAGAGATTAGAAGAGCAAATTTATAATATAGAAAAAGAGGCCTTTAAAATGCCTCTTTTTCTATGTGTCGTCTAACATTACTTAGAAGATGTACTTCTTGCCAAAATGCTGAGAACTGATATGAAATACATTGGAAATAGCAGACTTTTCACCATTGAGAACCTAAATTCATTGCCCCCATTGATTTTTATAGTAAAATTTGTAAAAATGTGGGAAGTATTTTTCTTCTACGATTTCCCTTGGTACACCAAGAGCATTCATTAAAAATGTAATTATTTCTTCTTTTTCCTCCTTGTTTCTCTTATGGAAAAGTATTGCTTGAGAGAATCTTCTTTCAAGTGCTTTCAGTAACTGTATTGGTGTCAAGAGTTCAAGATCCTTTGTATGTTGAATAGCTTCTTCTTTATAATCAGAAGCCTTTCGTTCAGACGCTGCACCATGACTACGATTTGGGCGGGATTTAGCTAATATTAACCGTAAATAAATGCTTTCTGACTTCGCTTCTTCAACTTGTTTTTTACTAAACCAATGGTCAACATCAAACTTTTTGTCTTTTAGTTCTGTTGTTGATTGAAGTGTAATCTCCATTAATTTGATAAATTGGTCTTTATAATTATCATATGAACATAATGCCCATACTTCAGGAATTAGTAATGGACTACTAATATTATCAAAGTTAATTTTTGCAATTTTATTATCATTATAGTATTCCACACACGTTTGAAATTCCTTTGCGTATAATTCTAATTTTTCTCTAGTAGCAGCAACTGGAACGCCCCAACATAATTGATCTGTGGCTGATAAAAATACTCTTTCTCCTTTTGTATTCATTACTTTACCTGGGGGCTCAACTACTCTACTAAGAATATTTTTTGTTTGTAGTGCATAATACTCTTCTAATAACATATTTTTCACTCTCCTCATTCGGGATTATTCGACAATTTTTGGGTATACCCTTTATTTTAAGTTATATTTAGTAGTAAGTACGGATATGTAATAAAGTATTACGTTTAAAGCCCAATAGTTTTTTAAGATTGGAAGAACCAGATTTATAAATTAGAAAATATCTTGCTATCATTATATTTAATGTGTAATATATAGTTATAATGTTAGTTTAATTGATTCCGTTTATTCCCACACCTTTTTTTGTGTTGTGGTTGAGTTGTAGAAGCAAGTTGCGTCTTGTTTC
>NZ_JAQFUL010000166.1:0-3824 GCF_027716265.1 Bacillus cereus group sp. Bc031 | reverse complement strand
CCGTATGATGGGAAACTGTCACGTACGGTTCTGAGGGGAGTTGGGGGCAGCGATGCCCCCCGCTTACCCGACTAAATGAGCTATTGGTGGGGGGGTGAGAAAAAGAAAGTAAAGCAAGAGTATATGTTTTACTGTTTAAAATAAAAAAGATACAAAGATAAAAAGATACATGTATCTTTAGATACAAGGATACATAATAAAAAGTACCCCTGATATAGGGATACTTCAATGATTTTATAAGTCCGTAAGTAATTCGAACTTTCTTTTTTGATCAGAAGTTAGTTCATTTTCAACATAACTTTTTATAAGTATATCAATTATTTCATGAGCATATTTGGTATTTGTAAGTTTATTTAGAGCTTCAAGTTTCTCTTTGGATTGACTGGAAATTTTAATACTACCCTGTTGGTTTTTAAAATTCTTTTTCTCTGGTATTTGCAATTTATTATCTGTATCCGAATTCCAATCATCAGTAATAGGTGTAACAGTTACTACAAATGAATTATTCTTATTCTCCACAAGTACCACTCCTACTTAAAACTTTTTCCTCTATTTATTTTCTAACGTCTCGTACAGACGCTTGTACATATCTTTATATGCTTTAGAATGTCGATTTACCAGTTGAGTATCTACATAACTTTCAACAAGAATATCTATAATGTTGTTTATTGATGTTTTATCCATACTCTCTTGTTCCTGAATAAATGGTTTAAGAGTATTTAGCTTTAGCAAAACGGCTGGTGAAATTTTAGCAGTTTTAGAAGGAACTAAACGTTGATCTGGTTTCCCTGGTGTCTGTATTTCTTTTTTCGTGTTAGTCTGATCACTTTGAATATTTAAAGATGAACTTTCCTCAATAGGTGTAACAGTTACTACAAAAGATTTACTTTTATTTTCCAAAGGTACCACTCCTATTTAGTAATCACTTAAGCTATTTATTATTGGACGTTATGTTTTTTAAAATACGTTGCTCACGCTCAGTTAAATTATTAGCAATGTAGAACTCTAAAATTTCATCAATGAATTCATAATTCTTCATACTCTTCATCGTACAAATGGTTTTAATTTTGCTAAATGATTCAGGAGTTACTTTTATGTTCTTTCTATCTTGTGCTGTTAAAACTTTCTTTTTGGGCGTGATGTTGTTATTGGTAATCTGAACATTTCTCTCTGTATTAGCAGATTGCGTTATCTTCGGTTCTTGAGGTGTTTCCCTTTTGATTAAAGCCACTTATGTCAATCCCCTTCCCTAACTTAGTAAGTTTATTTTCTACGAAATACTTTTGTGTATATCTATATCCCGGTTCAATATCTCCCTCAGTTTCGAAAAGGTGAATTCTTTCTTCTAACTCACAGAAAATATCGCAGAATAAAGCTAGCATTCTCTTATCATGATGATCTTCAAATTGTAACCCGATTCGTGGATACCATTCTAAACGTGCATGGTTGTTAATAATCGTAGTAAACACATTTTCTTCACCAAAAGTAGCGATTGTACTTTTAACGATTTCCTTGTGTAAAGCACGTTTTTGTTGAAGTAATACTGGAAGTACTCCAGCAACTTGCATTTTTACGAGTGATCCAAAGTCATCAACTAATGTTTGAATGTATTCAAAGATTAAACGTTGGCTTCCTTCGTATGAAAATTGTTGAGTTTCTTGAACAACAATAATGTAGTCACTTGCTACCATCGCATTATCCACTTTTAAATCTGTTGAAGGTGGAATATCGATGAATATGTAATCGTAGTTGTATTTGATTTTTTCTAGCAATCTAGAAAGGTAAAAAGTTCTGTCTTCAACTGTATTGAATGTTTCAATTAAGAAGTCAGCATATTTCCTCATGTCATATCCGCATGGAATCATGTCTAAGTTTTCATGCAGATGTACAATCCCTGATGATAAGTCTCCTTCTTCAAGACACTTCATTAAAGTCTTTTGCATTTCAGTAATGTTAAATGATTTCGCTAAAAATGTTGTACCGTTCCCTTGAAGGTCAGTATCAATAAATAAAACTTTCTTATTAAAGATTAAAGAAGCCACAAGAGATTCCATACACGAATCAGTTGTTTTTCCAACTCCACCTTTTTGTTGGGCGTTGATTATGACGTATCCTTTTCTCACAGGAATCGCTCCTTTTAAATTTGTAATATAATTGTAACAAAGGATAAATGTATCTTTTTATCTTTTTATTCTCGAATTGATAATAACACGTGCTTGTACAAAAAGTAAAAGGGTAAATGTATCTTTTTTTGTGTTTAATAGATTAACCTTATTTTTCGTGTACATAACTTTTAATAAAAATCCTATAATATCAATGATAATTAATGTATCTTTTTATCTTTCTATCTTTTTATCTTTGTATCTAAAGATACACAAAGG
This sequence comes from Bacillus cereus group sp. Bc031, assembly GCF_027716265.1. NCBI lineage: Bacteria > Bacillati > Bacillota > Bacilli > Caryophanales > Bacillaceae > Bacillus > Bacillus cereus group sp. Bc031. Next base: position 1,443 of record NZ_JAQFUL010000166.1, on the reverse strand, counting down.
TAAACAATGTATCCTTGTATCTAAAGATAAATGTATCTTTTTATCTTTTTATCTTTGTATCCTTCGTTTAAGTTAACTAGATGACATAAACCCACTTATAGGGGTATTTACAAAGAAAAAAGCTTGTTGTAACGTAATAAACAACAAGCAACATTCTACAAAACAAAACACAATTTGATATTTTACATAAACGAAGATCGAGCAAAACAATTGAATATGAACACAAAACAAAAAGCCACTCCCATATGCTATTGGCGCCAACCATTAGCGGGAATGACTTGCTCTAGCAAGTGTACCACCACTTGACTAGAAAAAACTGTTTTAACCGACAGTGTTAACGTTTAAGTAGTGTACCACCACTTGACTAGAAAAAACTGTTTTAACCGACAGTGTTAACGTTTAAGTAGTGTACCACCACTGACCTTAAACAACTATGCCTTTTCACGAGGCTTCTTTGATATACCCATTTTATCATTGTTTGGATAAATATCAACTAGTAAATACTAGTTTTGATTATTTTATAGTCCAAAAGATATATAACGGGCATCTCTAAACCTAGAAGTCTTGTGGATCTACAGGCCATTTAGGAATTGGAGATGCCTTTTTGTTTTGGTTCGCGTGGAATTGCCTGAAACCACGTAAATAAAAACTGATAAGCCGTAATTCCGTGCTGCTATACATATAGGGGGAACGTGTTACGTGCGTGGCTAGCTGTTGGTCGTGCAGGGGGTACAGAGTATGCGCCTACAAAAACAGCACCCCTCATTGGAATCCTGTTCTTCTGGTGAGGGAGGGCGAGAACTTGCCCAGGGACGATTCTCTAAAAGGTTCGGGTGGTTATCGTTAGCATTACGGTGCTAGGGAGTACATTCAGTTTGTCGTGTAGGGACGATATTACAAGGACAAACCATAGAAAAAGGATGTATGCGGTGAAAATCGCTGAGTGAACAGGGTCTATACATACGGATACCTTATAAGTGACCGCATGGCGAAAACAAGACGCTTATCCATCTATTTTGATTGATTACTTTTTTGTGATCTTTCAAAGTAGGGGATAAATCTGCCTTCCAGCCGTGTTCCTTAATCGTTCCCACATGATAAAAACCTTCAAAACTTCCAGTCAAGCTTAATTACGAAGAAAAGATGAAAAACTTGAGATTGTTTAAGACCTGGGGGAATGACTTACTAAGATAGAGGAATAAATAAGGGATTTATTACTTACTTGGTTAGTGGATAAGTAGATGGATACTTTGAATATAGACTATTTTTGAATATATGTTTACACTTTAGATATAGTATGTGAAATTTTATTTTTTTAAAGAAAGAGGTGCTTATAATGAATAATTTAGGGATGCAAGTTTATTTAGGGGTAGCACCAACAAAACGCGAATTTCGTACGCTAAGCAATTTTTCACATAGAAAAAGCCGATTTTCTGTACGCTA
>NZ_JAQFUL010000165.1:0-3835 GCF_027716265.1 Bacillus cereus group sp. Bc031 | reverse complement strand
AGTACATTACGTGTTTTTTAGTTTGTTTGAACGAAAGTTCATTTTGTTTTCGTTCTTAAGTTGATGGGCATGGGGTTGGAACAGACTATAACATTTTATTATTTACGAGATTTAAAGAAGAATTAAGTAAACAAGAAAACTCATTTTTGGCTACGAAAGAAACATTTAAATCGGCAGGGAAAACCGTTTTATATAGCGGGATAGCAGTACTAATTGGTTTTGCATCTCTTGCTTTAGCGAGCTTTAAATTATATCAATCTACTTCAGCGGTAGCAATTGGTGTTGCAGTATTATTACTCGTATTAACTACGTTAAATCCATTTTTCATGGTGCTTCTAGGAAAAGGGATGTTTTATCCAGTTAAAACATTTAAAGGTCATGAAGATAGTCGTCTATGGGGATTCTTTGCGAAAAATTCAGTTGCAAGACCGTTTGTCGCTTTAATTATTGTATTCGTGATATCGATTCCTTTCGTATTAAAGTATTCTAATACACTTAATTACAACGATTTATTTGAAGTAGACAATAAATATGAGTCGAAAATGGGGATTAACGTAATAGAAGAACATTTTCCACCTGGTTTTTCTTCACCAAGTACGTTAGTCATTCAATCGAATAATAAGTTAGATGAGGCGAGTTCGCTTCAAACTTTAGATGAACTAACTGAAAAGATTTTGAAAGTGAAAGGTGTTTCAGAAGTATATGCACCGACACGTCCAACTGGTGAAAGAATTAAAGAACTATATATAAATAAACAAGCGGGTGAACTAAATACAGGTTTAGGAGATGCCAATGGTGGTATAAAGGAAATTAATGATGGATTAACTACTGCGAAAGATAAAATGGGTAGTAAGGATTCAAATAGTCTTGCAAACGTTCAAAAGTTAATTGATGGAACAAATGAAGCGAAAAATGGTGTATTGGCATTAGGAACAGCTTTAAATCAACTATCAAATGGCATAAATGACGCAGCAAATTGAGAGTGGGTTAACTTCAGTAAATGAAAATATAAGTGTATTATCTCATGCAACTTCACAACTTCATGCTGGCTATACGCAGTTAGAAAAAGGTTTAAGTTCTTACGATCAATACTTCGGAAGTATTTCTCAAGCGATTGACGGTGCGAAGAAAGGTTATGAACAAATTGAAATGTTAATGACCAATTTCATTCAAACGAAACCAGAATTAGCAAATGATCCTAACATTCTGCAGACGATAGGAATTGCTAAAGAGGCTCAAAAGCAATTAGGTGGGCTGTCAAATGAATTAAATCAATTAGCAGCGCAGCACAATGCGGCGATGGGATCATTTAAAGAAGCGAATCAATCGTTATTGAAAGTGGATAACGGCTTAAAAGAAATGAGCAATGGAGTTACTAAGTTACAAAAAGGAGCAGCTGATCTTAAAAATGGATTAAATGAAGGAGCAACAGGTTCAAAACAAATTGCAAACAAGTCATCTGAGTTACAAACCGGATTAACGAAAATAAACGATGGGCAAGGTCAGCTATTAACCGGACTGAAAGACTTGCAAGAACAGATGGGACAATTACAATCAGGACTATCTAAAAGTACAGAAGGCCTTGAAAAGGTAAGTAACGGCCTAGGGGATGCTCAGAAATATTTAGGAGAACTAAATGAATCAAAAAGCTCTGAGAAATTTTATATTCCAAAAGAAGTTTTGGAGGGAGAAGATTTCCAAAAAGCTTTGAATACGTACATGTCACATGATAGAAAGACTGCTAAAATGACAATCATTTTAGACGTAAATCCGTATTCAAAAGAAGCCATGCCAATTATTCAAGAAATCAATAAAACGATAGATGGTACTTTGAAGGGGACGGAATTAAATCATGCGAAAACAGCAATTGGAGGAACAACAGCTAGAAACGTTGATTTAAAAGAAGTAACAGGGCAAGACTTCTTACGTACAGCTACAATTATGTTAATTGGAATTGCAATCGTATTAATCGTGATTACACGTTCATTATTAAACACAATCTTTATTATTGGATCTTTAATATTAGCTTATTTTGCATCACTTGGTATAAGTGAACAAATTAGTACACACTTACTAAACGTAGATTCACTAAGCTGGAATGTTCCATTCTTTAGTTTCATAATGATTGTCGCTTTAGGAGTGGATTATAGTATTTTTGTAATGATGAGATACAATGAGTTAGAAGAGGACCCAGCGACGAAAATTGTAACTGCTTCTCGTCATATCGGAGGAGTCGTATTATCAGCGGCACTTATTTTAGGTGGTACATTTGCTGCATTAATTCCTTCAGGTGTATTAACGCTTATACAAGTAGCATCCGTTGTTGGTGTTGCATTGTTACTATTAGCTATTATTGTGATGCCGATATTGCTACCTGCTTTAATAGGCTTAACGAGTAAAATGAAGAATTATGCAAAGAAATTAAGTGAAAGGAAATAAAAGAATCGCCTTTTAAAAGTAACTGTTTCAGTTATGGGAGAGAACATATAAAATAACACACAAATTAGGGATGTAAATCACATATGATTTAGCATCCCTTTTTTAATTGGTATTACATTGTTTAAGTACTTTTATATAGTAAAATTGCAAAGGAAGAGAAAAAGAAAACAGTAAAAACAGCAGCGCAACGATTGGGGATTACTGACAAAGTATTTGGTTTAAAAGATAAATGGAAAATTTATGTTAAAATAATGGTAGAGATTGTGAAAAAATGTTCTTAAACTAACGGTCAGGATACTTTAAGAAGGATTTTTCAAAGGAAATGGTGAATATCATATTTTGAAGGAGTGATTGCAGTGGAGTAATTAATTTTTTAAATCTTGGTTAAATACTTTGAAGGAAGGGATTTATAAATATGAATGCAAAACTAATAATAGTAGAAGGTTTACCTGGATTCGGAAAATCGACCACTGCAAAGCTAATAAATGAAATTCTAAGCCAAAATAAAATTGAAGTTGAACTATTTTTAGAGGGGAATTTGAACCACCCCGCCGACTATGATGGTGTATCTTGTTTTAATAAATTTGAATTCGATAGATTAGTATCTAACAGTGGAGATTTTAAAGAAGTGCTTCTTAAAAGAGTTTTAAAAAAAGGAAGCAATTATTTATTACCATACAGAAAGATAAAAAATGAGTTTGGTGACCAGTTTTCGGACGAATTATGTAACGATATTTCAAGAAACGATATATATGAATTACCATTCGATAAAAATGTTGAATTAATTGCTGACAAATGGAATGACTTTGCTGAAATTGCTCTAGAAGATGATAAGGTTTATATTTTTGAATGTTGTTTCATACAAAACCCATTAACGATTGGGATGATTAAATACGGTGAACAAAAAGAAAAAATAATAAATTATGTAATGAAAGTTGCAAAAATCATAGAGAATCTAAATCCAATGTTATTCTATGTAGAACAAGATAATCTTGAACTTTCATTTAGGAAGGCATTAAAAGAAAGAACTCCAGAATGGTCTACAGGATTTGTCGACTATTACACGAACCAAGGCTATGGGAAAGAACATAACCATTCAGGTGTAGAAGGAACGATAAAAGTTCTTGAAGCTAGAAGGAATTTAGAGTTAGAAATATTTGATATGTTAAAAATGAACAAAGAAAAAATCAATAATACAAAATATGAAATTGACTCGTATAGGTCAATGTTAAAAGATAAGTTAATAATACAAATGGTGAAATAGCTTTTTACACTACCTGGTGCTTTAGTTGGAGAAGGAAATGAAAACGCTCAGAATATTGAAGTGAACCCGAATAGTGGCACATGAAAAAAACACCTCCTGAATTCGCATACTAAGTATGCAAATTCAATGGAG
>NZ_JAQFUL010000164.1:0-4017 GCF_027716265.1 Bacillus cereus group sp. Bc031 | reverse complement strand
TAAACGTTTCCAAAAACGACTCAACCATCGAGCTCCGATAGAATATCGAATCTCGATGGCTGCTTAGTCTTTTTAATTCTGTCTACTTGACAGGGATAAGACCAAAAAAGGGCCTTTTTTATTTATATACAATATTATCCTCCCCTGCGAAATAAAATTTTATCTAATAGAAAAAGAAAAAGGTGCTGCCGATTGCAACACCTTAAAACATTGGATTTTCATCCAAATACTCATATACATTATTAACAAGTTCTTCTACTGTAGCCCCTTGTACCACTTCACCATTTACAAGAGCAAACGGTCCTTCAAAACAAATACCACAATATCCTAAACAACCATACTCCATTACATCTAAATTCGGATCTTTTTCTAATTTCTCTAAAGCGGCTTGTGAACCACTCGCAAGGTTACCTACACAAAATTCAATTAATGGTTTAATCAAAATTCTCCCCCCTGTACTACAAAACAAATTACTTTCTGACTTCATCTATAAGAAAAAAACTAAGCTGTTTCTTGTTGTTTTCATTACACCTTCTAAACTATTTAGTTACTTCATTATTTCACTTCAAAATAGATGATTCCTTCTATATAACATGCTATTTACGATGAAATGGTAACTAAATAATGCAGATCGTTTACTCTACTTTTCTTCTTATTGTACAACAGAGTATTCATTCATGCATTGTTATTTGTTCACAAATTCGATATAATTTGATTGAGTAAAGTCAAAATATTTTATTAATATAAAATTTTATGATTAGGGGATATTTCAACAGAAAAGGGGTAATCCATCATGAAACACCTCGTAATATTAGGTGGCGGCTACGGTGGAATGAGAATTCTGCAACGGCTACTTCCAAGCAACCAACTTCCGGATGATGTACAAGTGACATTAATCGACAAAGTACCATATCATTGCTTCAAAACTGAATATTACGCATTAGTTGCGGGTACTATTTCAGAAACGCATATTCGTATACCGTTTCCTGAACACCCACGCCTCAATATTCAATACGGCACAGTAACAAATATTGATCTCGAAGAAAAAGCTGTTCATCTCGATGGCGGCGAAGCAATCCAATATGATGATTTAATTATTGGACTTGGCTGTGAGGATAAATATCATAACGTTCCTGGGGCGAAGGAATATACACATAGCCTGCAATCGATTGAACAAACACGTAAGACATATGAACAATTAAATAGTCTAGAACCAAATGCAACGGTAGCTGTCGTTGGTGCTGGATTAAGTGGCGTTGAAGTTGCAAGTGAACTTCGCGAAAGCCGTTCTGATTTAAAAATTTACTTATTTGATCGAAAAGATAGAATTTTATTCCCATATCCAGAGAAATTAAGTAGATATGTAGAAGAATGGTTCGTAAAACATAAAGTTACTATTATACGAAACTCTAACATTACAAAAGTAGAGCCAAATATTGTGTACAACCACGATGAACCACTTGAATGTGATGCAATCGTCTGGACAGCTGGTATTCAAGCAAATGAAGTTGTTCGAAACCTTCCAGTTGAACAAGATGGTAGCGGACGGGTTGTTTTAACAAAATATCACAATATTCCAAATAACGAGCACGTATATGTTGTAGGAGATTGTGCAGCACTTCCACACGCACCATCTGCACAACTTGCTGAAGGTCAAGGGGAACAAATTGTCCAAATATTATTAAAACGTTGGCATAATGAACCACTTCCTGACGAACTACCTGTCATTAAATTAAAAGGTGTTCTCGGCTCTCTTGGTAAGAAGCACGGCTTTGGTTTGCTAGCAAACCAACCATTAATGGGACGTGTACCAAGGTTACTAAAATCCGGTATCCTCTGGATGTACAAATATCATAACGGTTAATACTTTACAGGCTGTCTCCTAATTAGGCAGCCTCTCTTATTCGTTAAAATATAATTATCAGACACATCTTTCTCAATATGAATCATGATTTATTTTTCATTTTCATATTAAAAACTACCAATAAACAGTGTATGCTATTGATAAGTTGTTTTATTTCCTTTAAGGCCGAATTCATTCGGTCTTATTTTTTGTGTTGTAAATACTTTTACAGGAGGCATTTCATTTCACTTATGAACGTAACGAAACTAAATGATCGCATAGAAGCGAAGAAGAAAGAATTGATCTATCTCGTTGAAAAGTACGGATTCACTCATCATAAAGTAATTTCTTTCAGCCAAGAATTAGATCGTTTACTTAACTTATTAATAGAAATCAAGACGAAGAAAAAACGTTGCTCTTTATAACCGTTACCTTCTCTTTTTTGATACGATAGAACTAGAATCAGAAAGGAGCCATCTATGTTTATATTAAAAGACGTTACATATAAAGATATACTGCACATTCCTTATTTACAGATTCAAAAAGAAAAAATCACATGTATTATCGGCGAGAGTGGGAGCGGAAAAAGCACATTGCTCCGTATGTTAAATGATCTACAATCTCCAACATCTGGAACAATTGAATATAACGGAAAGCTAATTTCTGATTATCCCCCTATTCAATTACGACGTGACGTAGTCATGCTTGGGCAAACGCCACCTATTTTCGATGGAACCATTAAAGACAATCTATTAATGGGACCTCGTCTTTCTGAAAAGCCATTTCCAAATGATGCTGCCTTGCGAAGTGCATTAACGACTGTTAGCTTGGAAAAAAATTTAGAAGACAACGCTGATTCATTATCAGGTGGCGAAAAACAACGACTTGCTTTTGCACGTATCGTACTTATGGATCCACCTGTCTATTTATTAGATGAACCAACTTCGGCGCTAGATAGCGATACAGAACGACGCGTTATGAAGCAATTCACTACGCTAGCAAGAGAAAAGAAAAAAACAGTTATCTTCATCACACACTCACAACAACTTCCAGAAGAAATTGCAGACGATATCATTGAGATTAGTAAAGCAAACGGTGCAACTAGAAAGGAAGTGCTCTCTGTTGAAGGGCGTGATTGAACTCCAAATTTGGCAACTTGCCGCTGCATATATTTTCATTCTTATTTTAATCGGGCTTGTAAAATTAAAAGGGATACCTCGTGAAAAACAAATCGCACTCGCAACATTCCGTATGACAATTCAGCTCGTACTTGTTGCCTATGTCCTTACATACGTATTTGAAAATAGTAATCCATTTTATACAATTGCTCTCATTACTTCTATTACTACCTTTGCAATTTTTAATATTTATAAACGAGTGAATATCCCAATGTCTAAAGAATTAAAACGAGTAGCCGCCCTTTCCATGGTAGCCGGATCAATTGGGCCACTTCTACTATTTATCTTTGTTATTATCGGACATGATCCGTGGTACGCCCCGCAATATATCGTTCCGATTACCGGAATGTTAGTTGGGAATGCAATGACAGGTGTTTCTCTCGGTGCAAATACGTTCTTAAACAATATGAAATCGCAAAGAGGTCAAATCGAGGGGGCACTTATGCTCGGCGCCACACCGAAAGAAGCAACTGCTCCGCTCATTCGAGACGCTTTTGACTCGGCTATTTTACCAACGATCAATTCTATGGTCGGAATGGGAATTATAAGCTTACCAGGCATGATGACAGGACAAATCTTATCTGGTGTATCACCATTTACAGCCATTCAATATCAAATCGCAATTATACTCGGTATTTCAGGAAGTACCGCTTTTGCTGTCATTATCTTTTTACAGCTTGGATATAAAACATTCTTTAATAAGAGGTGTCAGTTGAAGGATATTGACTATGGTGGACGGTAATCTAGCTTTTTGCTCGGTAAATGATGCACCTTTCTCGGTGAGTGAAATTATATCGACGATTTTTCGAATATATGTATCATAACTCAAAATATATCAACGATTTTTGAAATATATCGACGATTCGACAAGGAATATCGACTTACCGACAAAAAATGACATAATAAAAAGAGGAGGCCTATATAATCCGTACCCTTTGTAAAGGACATTTTAAAAAAAGTTAGGCGGCATCAAGAAGATGATTTCTGTATTCAACA
>NZ_JAQFUL010000163.1:0-4025 GCF_027716265.1 Bacillus cereus group sp. Bc031 | reverse complement strand
TCGAATCGTCGATATAATGAAAAAATCGCTGATATAAGTGGAGAAATCGTCGATATATTTGAAAAATCGCTGATATATTCCGGCGATTACCAGATGGGGTATATAGGGAAGGAGTTGCTGTAGAGTAGCTTCTTTTTATTATGGTGACGGGGTCTGCAAACCAACATAAAAAAAGCTGGAAGAATCTCTTCCAGCTTACGAGTTACTTTCAATTTGGCGACCGTTTTCTTCTTCGTTGTCTTGTAATAGGTTGAATACATCTGCTAGACAGAATGCAATGAACCAAGTCCATAGACCGTGGAAGAAAGCTGAGCTTAATTGAAGTGGTAATGTATAGTTAGTCATTGAGTAGGAAATACATCCGCCGACAATTCCGATCATTGTTAATAACATTGTTTTTTGCGCATTTTCTTCTGGATTAAAGAGGAAGAAAATGTATCCACCTAAAATTGAAGCGCTTACAAGTGTTTCGATTCCATTAAAAATGATATTCTCTCCAAGCTGAGTGTTTGTCCAGAAGCAGATTGTTCCGCCGATAATAGCAAACAGGACAGCTATTGTATATCGTATATATTGATTCATATGTTCATCTCCTTATGTAATAAGATGATTTGGAAGTCAAAAAGGTAGGTATAGTATATTGAAGTGAGTTTTAATTGTACGTATCTTTTTATAAAAAGATCATTGAAGAGTAACTAAGATGATCGGTTATTTAAACCGTTACGTGTATGGTGTCTGAAATATACCTGACTGCTCGTTTCTTTTTGTTTGTAAAATATGAGAAACTTCCAAGTCTATATACTCTTTTTTTGTGAGTCTGTTTTCATTATAACACATTTAGAGACATAATAATAGAATTATCTGATTTTGTAATAAGTGTAAAAAATAAAAAACGCAAGGAAATACCATTAACGGTGCGGTTTAGTAGAAGAAGGAGTTTCATTTATTTTGATGAAATATGTAATCAAGGTGAGATCTAAGAAGGCTTAAATACGATAAAAAGTGTTTTATGGCATGCATGTAATGTAAGGGAGGAGAGTTAACTTGGAGTTCACAACAGAAAGATTAATAATTAGACCTTTTAAAAGTACTGATTTACAGGATGTATTTGCTATTTATAATAGTGAGGATACATGTAAGTTCCTATTACATAATAAGTGGACTCATGAAGACATGCAGGAAAGATTTAATAAGAAGATAGCAAACAATGCACTTACTAAAGACTCAATATTAAGTTTGGCGGTTATATACAAAACTAAGGTAGTTGGTGATTTATCCGTATGGTACACAAATATGAGAGACACTGTTGAGATTGGTTATAGTTTTTCAAATGAAGTAGCTGGGAGAGGTTTGGCAACAGAAGCAGTAAGTCGTTTGGTATTTAAATTATTTAATGAATGTAATGTACATCGTATACAAGCTAATCTTGATGCACGTAATACAGCTTCACAAAAATTGTGTGAACGAATAGGTATGAGAAAGGAAGCACATTTCATACAAGATTTCTGGAATAAAGATGAATGGACAGACAGTATTGTATATGGAATGCTATCCTCCGATTTGTAGTAATAAACTTAATGATTGTATTATGCTAAAAGGTGCGTGAGTTGAATAACAAAGGGCATCACATATAATATGTGATGCCCTTTCATGTATTGACCTTTTTTATATACGTTTGAAACGGCCGACAATTTCAACTGTTTCAGTAATATTCATAAATGCTTTATTATCCACTTGACGGATAATACGTTTCATTTCGCCTAACTCATAGCGAGTCACGACAGTGTAAATCATTTTTTTCTTATGGTTTGTATAGCCGCCGACAGCATCTACCATTGTCACGCCACGTATGCCGTGATGTAGTAGGGCGCTTTTTATTTCCTCGCCTTTTTCTGTAATTGTCATTATCGTTAATTTTATATGTTTCGTATGCACAGCATCGATCACTTTGCTGACTACAAATCGACTAATTAACGTATAAAGTGTAATATCCCATCCGAAAATAAATCCTGCTACAACAAGTAAGATTAAGTTGAATACAAATATGATTGCTCCAATTGAAACATCGCGATATTTCGCTACAATCAATCCAACAACATCAAATCCACCTGTTGAAGAAGCAAATCGGAATATGATTCCTGAGGCTGCTCCGCAGATTACACCGCCGAATACAGAAGATAGTAAAATATCGTCTGAAACTTGGTGTACAGGGATAATGTTCATCGCTAACGATGATACAGCTACAAAGTACGCTGTTAAAAAGGTTGTCTTCTTGCCTAAGTAAAAGTGACTTAAAATAAGAAGAGGAATGTTTAGTAAAAAGATAAGTGCACCGATATTGTAGTGCATTAAATAACCGATAATCATCCCTACCCCAGCGAATCCACCGCTAATCATGTTATGCGGGATAAAGAACATATTCATAGAAATTGCATACAAAATAGAAGCTACGAAAATAACAACCAACTGTATGATAAATTCTAAGTGAAATGTTTTAGCTGCTGGGAAGGATAAAAAGGCGGTGTCGGGAACGTAATCGGCGTCTCCTAGTTGACCCATAGTATGTTTCATCTCCATATTCATTTTTGATTACAAGAAGAGAATAAAGGTTTTTTCAAAAACTGGCAATAGTTTTATTATAATGCAAAAATTTTATAAATTTCTAATAAATCAAGCCTATTCATTGATGTGTGTGAATATACTAAAGAAAGCGAATACAATGTTTCTTAATTATTATTTTCTTGAGAAAATATGCAAAATACTTTTTTTGACGATAAAAGGAAATAGAGAATGTTTGCCGAATGTGCTAAAATGACCTTATTAAGGATGTGAAGCGATGGAATTTTTATTGCAGGATGCAATTCTATATATATCGTTTGTAACGACAGCACTTTGTTTGTTAGAAGTTTTCTTCCTTGCTAACGTTTCTCGCTTTGTGCGTCAGCAAGCATCGAGCGGTAGACAAAGAGCATTTGCGTTAGTTGATACATGTGAAGATAGTGCGGGGAATGTACCGCTATTTTCTATTTTTTATAAATATGGAATGATTCGTTCTGTACGCAGACAAGAATCAAGTGAAGAGAATGACGAGGTCGGTCCGTATACACCAATGTTTCGCTAAATAATTACGAAACATTGGAGGAATGAACATGTTAAAATCATACCGAGCTGTGCTCGTTAGTTTATCATTATTACTTGTTTTTGTTTTATCTGGTTGCAGTAATGCAGCACCAATTGATGCACATAGTACGGGAATTTGGGATCATTATTTTGTCTATCCAATCTCGTTTATGATTCAATTTGTTGCTCATCATATACCGGGAGCTAGCTTCGGGATTGCTATCATTATTATGACGCTCGTTATTCGTTCAGCGATGATTCCATTAGCTGTTTCGCAATATCGTAGCCAAGCGAAAATGAAGAAAATGCAACCTGAATTGCAGAAGCTAAAGAAGAAATACGGTGATGTAAGTAAAGATCTTGAAAAACAAAAACAGTATCAAAAAGAAATGTCAGAACTAATGAAATCAGGCGGTTGGAATCCACTTGCTGGTTGCTGGCCTCTATTAATACAAATGCCGATTTTTTCTGCTTTGTATTATGCGATTAGCCGAACAGAAGAGATTCGCACATCTTCGTTTTTATGGGTGAACTTAGGACATGCAGATCCTTATCATATATTACCGATTATTGCAGCGTTAACGACATTTATTCAGATGAAAGTTTTCCAATCTAATATTACACCTGGAGAACAAGTACAGATGCTAAAAATGCAGCAAATTATGATGCCCGCAATGATTTTATTTATGGGATTTGCGGCACCATCAGGACTTGTGTTGTACTGGATAATAGGTAACTTATTTACAATGACACAAACAATCGTATTAAGAAAAATAATGGAACGTGAAGAATTACAATTACAAAAAGCTTAGAAAAACACCGCTCGGGATGAAGTGAACCCTGAAAACGGGACACCAATCAAAACACCTAAACCACTTGTTCCCTAAATTCTTTAGGGGATAGGT
>NZ_JAQFUL010000162.1:0-4283 GCF_027716265.1 Bacillus cereus group sp. Bc031 | reverse complement strand
GTTTCGAAACGATTATCTGTTATTTTTGGGGAATTTAAAACCGTTGTTATTGGGTATTTTACAATCGTTGATTACACTAAAAAAACATCATTATTACCAATGGTTAAAATTAGATGAGTTTTTACGTGAAGGCTGGTCTACTGTAATTGGTTTAATAGAAGAGGGAATGAGAGAAGGTAGCATAAGAAAAATTCAAATTCCGTTTTTTATTGAAGTGTATTTAGGGGCACTGAATCGCATATATGATCCTATGTTTATTGAAAAGAGTGATTATACATTGGGAAGTATGCTTGAATCGATTATGGACATGTTACTATATGGCATTTCTAATTCGAAATAGAAGGTGGGAGAGTAGTGCAGTGGATTTATTTATGCTTAGCAATTTTATTTGAGGTAGCAGGTACAACTGCAATGAAACTATCTGATGGATTAACGAAACTTGTACCAAGCATTCTTATTTTTGTATTTTATGTAGTAAGTTTTGCATTTCTGTCATTTGCATTAAAAGGGATGGAAATGTCCGTAGCATATGCGGTGTGGTCAGGTATGGGAATTGTAACGATTACAACAATTGGTTTTATTTATTTTGGAGAAAGTATCAATATAATTAAGATACTAGCAATTCTTTTTATTTTAGTTGGAGTCGTAATATTAAATTTTAATAGTACGGCACATGAAGCGAAGAAAAAAGAAATGGTGGAGGAACGTATACATTGAATCGATTAAAGTATTTTTTCTTTATTACTGATTTTGGGTTTGTTATATATTGGCTCATAACAATTTTTCATATGATTCCGCAAGAATATTTGTTTAAAGATTATGAAGATCCTATTTTAGTAGCGTGGAATTGGTCTTTCCTGCCTCTAGATTTGTTAATCTCGTTAACGGGATTTTTAAGTTTGTATTTGCATTCTAAACAAAAACATACTTGGAGCCACTTTGCATTTCTATCATTAATTTTAACTTTTTGCTCAGGGTTACAAGCTCTAGCATTTTGGACAATTCGTTTAGATTTTGATATGTCTTGGTGGATCCCTAATTTATATTTGTTAGTTTACCCATGCTTCTTTTTTAAAAGTTTTTGGAGAGAGTGTGGATCGTATGAGATTAACACGAGAAAAGAATTCATGTAATATAGATAGCAACTTTAAGCACATTCGAATTCTAGATTTTAAAACATTTCAGTTTCTAGATCCGTTTTTTTCGCCAGCCATACAGCAAAAGTCAAAATGAAGATAGCCGATGATTCCTACGGTAAGGAATCATCGGCTTGTATTATGTATGTTGAGTGAGTTCACGTTTCTGGAATAATTGTAATAGCGATGGTCCGAACCGGAGCCTCTATTTCATCTTTATTTTGGCTATTGTAGTATTTAATCATTAATTCGTTAAGTTCGCTTTGAAATTTTCCAAAGCGTTCTTCATCTAGCTTTAATTCCACTACAGAAAAAGTAGCAGTATCTTCTTGACTGTTTTGTTCCTCTAATTTCTTAAGGTAACTTTGATATTGTGTCATAAGTGATAACTGATAATAGGAAATGTAGTTTAATTTTTCATCATCAGATAAGCCTTTCCATTCACTTCCTTCAATTTTTGCATCTTCTTCATTGATTGCGTAATATTTTTCAGAAACAGATTTTACCTTTTTTTCTTTAATTACATGGACGATACCAGAATCAACCATAGTTTGTAGCTGTCTATATAGTGTAGCTTGTGGTACATTTTTAATGATTTTTACCATTTCTAATGGTGTTAGCCCATTTTCCTTATTTCTCATTAACACTTGGCAAATTTTCATTCTTACTGGATGCATTAAAATTTCAACTTTATTACTCATTCGCTCACCTTATTTATCATATATTTTTATTCTCATTATAAATAATGAGAATAATGTTTGCAATTCATTCTTTTATGATTTATCATTATCAATAATGAGAATGAATTTAGGGAGGAATGACAATAATGCAACTACATTATGGATTGAATGATCTTAAAGACATTGATATTATGACTTTTCTACCTATTATATTGCCAGTTATTGCAGTGGGGGCACTTTTAGTTTTTATTGCATTCATTGATTTATACCGACATAGAAAAACAAGAAAAAATGTACTTGTATGGACGTTCATTATTCTTTTCGTTAATGTATTGGGACCTATTTTCTACTTCGTTATAGGGAGAAAGGACAGTGAGAAATTATGAAACTAGAGATTAAAAATGTAACAAAATCATTTAAAGGAAAAACTGCTGTCAATAATTTCTCGATGGAACTGCAAGCGGGGGAATGCGTCGGATTAATTGGACCAAACGGAGCAGGAAAATCTACATTAATAAAAGTAATATCGGATATTACTAATCCAACTGCTGGTGAAGTTTTATTGAATGGGATAAAAATATCAAAAATGAAAAGTGAAATTGGTTATCTACCTCAATATCCTAATTTTTTTCATTGGATGACAGCGAGAGAAACGCTTATGTTTATGGGCCAACTTTCGGGATTGAATAAAGTAGAGTTGTCAAAGTCAATTCCAGAAATTTTAGAGAAAGTTGGACTAAAAGGGGAAGAAAACGAAAAGGTTAGTACATTTTCTGGTGGAATGAAACAACGACTTGGTATTGCACAAGCATTATTGCATAAACCTTCGCTTATTGTCATGGATGAACCGGTATCCGCATTAGATCCAATCGGCCGGCGAGAAGTATTGAATCTGATTGAAGAAATAAAAAAAGATACAACCATTTTATTATCAACCCACATCTTAAGCGATGCAGAAGAAATCTGTGAACGATTTGTCATTATAAAAGATGGAACAAAAATAGAAGACACAACGATTACCGAACTTTTACACCGTAATAGTAAAAATAAATTGATTATTGAAATAACAACTAAAGATCAAAAGTGGATTGAAGTTGTAAAAAAATTACCGTATGTGAAGGACGTAGAAGTGGTTGGGCTTAAAATCAAAGTAAAGGTTGAAAGTATTGAAATAAATAAAAATATGTTACTGCAAAATGCACTCGAACATAAAGTGAACATCGTTAAATTTGAAATGAGCAACGATACTTTAGAAGAAATTTTTTTGAAATTGGTGGTGCAAAAATGAATAACACAATGGTATTGATAAAAAAAGAATATGTTCAAATGTTACGTGATTTTAAGATCATTTGGCTACCAATTGTTTTTATATTTTTAGGCGCGACACAACCGATAGTAACTCATTATTTACCATCCATTCTAGAAGCATTAGGTGGAGGGCAGGGAATTATCATTGATCCAAATATGGCAACACAAAAAGGAGGCGAAGTATTAGCAAGTACTTTGGGATCCCAGTTTGATCAGCTCGGACTTATGATTCTAGTGATATCTATGATGGGTACTATTCAAACAGATAAAGCCAATGGTATGTTGGCTTTTATTTTAACAAGACCCGTTACTGTTACTTCATATGTAGGTGGGAAAATAGTGGCCAACTATTTAATGGTAGCTTGTAGTGTAACAATTGGATACGTTACTTCTTATCTATATGTAAATTTTCTTTTTAGCGCTGTTCCATTCGCGCACCTAATTACTGGATTACTATTGTATCTAATTTGGATTCTTTTTATCGTATCTTTCACAACAATGATAAGTACTATTTTTCACAGTCAAGGTATGATTGCATTAATTTCAATTGTTTTCCTGTTAGCCTGTAGAGTAATCGTCGGTTTGAATCCAATAATGGATTTGCTTAATCCAGCAAGTATGAGTAAGGATGCAATGGAAACGTTAGTTACGGGGGGCGTACATTCAAACGCAATAATTACAGGAGTACTAACTATAGTTTGGATCTTATTGACACTCTTCGTAACGTATTATTGGATTGCTAATAAAAAGTTTCATTATGAATAAACGTGATGAGGGTAATGGTTTTAAGTAAAACACCCCAACAAGAAAAAGCTTCCACTACTGTGGAAGCTTCTCTAACTGAAAGTGTTGGAAGTACTACGAGAACAGTAGTGCCATACGAATAAGGGACAATAAAAAAATTCTGGATGCAAGAGGATTTTTTTATTGGGAATAGTAAGGATGAGGGGAGGTGTATTACATATGGGAAAAGGTAGAAGTAATAATGCTGGTAAAAAGCAACCAAATTTCGATGATTCATCTAATTTCGCTAAACAAAGTCAACCGACAGAAAAGAAGAAGAAATAAAAAAAGGAGCTCTCTTTATAATCCGTACCCTTTGTAAAGGACATTTTAAAAAAAGTTAGGCGGCATCAAGAAGATGATTTCTGTATTCAAC
>NZ_JAQFUL010000161.1:0-4482 GCF_027716265.1 Bacillus cereus group sp. Bc031 | reverse complement strand
ATTAAATATATATAAGGATAGTTAATCACCTAAAAATATAGCCTGTATCTTTGATTACTAAGTAATCAAAGATACAGGCTATTTTTATTGTGTATTCCTTTTTTAATTAAAGCACCCGTTAGTTAAAAATCGGCAGTTCCCAATCCTCTAAAAGTCCCCAAGTAATTTCAGGGTTTCCTTTTAAAGATTTCATTGAGCCTACATATACTTTTTCAGTGGATTTACCTATTTCGTTGAAATGCTTAACTATTTCATTGGTAGTGGCTGAAACATTCTGGTTTGGAATATCCTTATAATCTATCCATTTTAATGAACCTTCATCACTTTCAATTAAAGTAGCATTTTTAAATACATTTCCAAAGAACACATACTGTATTCGAATTTCTTGCTTTCCCTTTACTCTAAGTACAATGTATCGAAGTGTTAGATTGTTTATGCAATCACTTTTTAAACCTGTTTCTTCTTCAATTTCTCTTAAACATGCTTCCTGGGGTTCATTGATTTCATCACCTTCAATATGTCCACCAATTGGAACTAAAAACCCTGCGAGAAAAGTATCTTTTTGCTTTTTTTGAAGAAACAAAACTTCTTCTTCTTCACTTAAAAGGAAAGCGACTGCCATTTGTCTAAGTCTCAAAAATTCCAACCTCCTGTTATTTCTAATCACACATCCAACATTATAACTTCGCAATCTTTCTTCAATTGTCCTGCACCGTTAGTTGAAGAAGAAACTATTCCCATCATTATTTATGCGCCAACTTCCCAAGTAAAAGGGCATTGTCCTTTTTTAGTTTTCTATTTTCTTCGTCTAATTCAGCTATTCTTCTTTTCAGTGACTCAATCAGCTTGTCCTTTGAACTTTCACTAAATCTCTGTTTTTTTGTGATAACCTTTAATCTCTGGTTTTGTTTCATTATTGCTTCATCAATTGGTTTAAGAAGTTCCTCTTTGTATGAGTAAAGGAATGTTTTACTTACTCCTGCCTTTCGGCATATTTCAGCTTTTGATATAGGGTTACTTATAGGGTCATCAAGGAGCGTTAGTTCCTTAAGAACGGCTAAAACAGCTTGTTTCTTTAACTCGCTTTCCATTTTCTTTGATTCAACCATTTTGGCGGTATTTGGTCTCATATTAGCCATTAATGGACACCTCCTGTGTAGAAATGTTTTGAGGCATCGAATGTTTCACCCTTTTCAATGATTTCCAATGCGGTTTGATAGAACTGAACTACCTTGTCAAATTCCTCAATTTTTTCATTTAGTCCAATTTGTTTCGCTTGGTTTAAATGCGTTGTAAAGGCATCTATTGTATCTATAACTGCGTTTTTATGTCTCGGCAATATCTTTTTCTTAATGCACGTTTTACAAGCTACCTGGTGAGGACAGGAAGGCATTTTATAAGGATGCTCACAACATCCGTCACCTTGGTCGAAAATGGCGATAATTTTGTTTTTGACCCATTTGTTATCACCGAAAATTTCTTCTTGCTCTGGGAGATTATCTTTAATTGCTGTAGCATCAGATTTAAGAAGTTTATCTTTAAACTCCTTTTTTAAACGTTGTTGGTAGACCTTAATATACTTTTCTGTCATGATAACTGATGAATGCCCTAAAAAGTTTTTAACAGCGTATATATCGACTCCTGCATCAATCATTTCGGTGGCTACTGTATGCCTGAACTGGTGTGGAGATATTTTATAAATATCTCCAGACTCTGCACCAATATCTGATAATGGGATTTGATTACATATTTTAGACAGTACATATTGATAAATGGTGGCATAACTAATAGACTTCGTTATCGGAGTTTTTTCTTGAGCAAAAGTAATAACTTCCCTAAATAAATACTTTTGCTTATCAGAAGTAGGGGGTAAATCTTTTACCCGTTCCTTTTGGCGTAAAATTGCCCGTTCCACCATATTTCTTCCTTTGGAGTCCTTTAAATGTGCTAATGGCACGACCAAATCTTTTTTGATTTTTGCAATGCGATGGTCAAGAAAAAGTTGTGGGTCTCCATCCAAATCATATTTCAGACAATCAATATCACTTCCATCTGCAATTAAGTGAGCTATGTCCTCAACACGTCTTCCTGTATATCTTAAAATGACAATTAAATCCCAATAAGTCGGGGATATAATAGGAGTTTCCTCACCATCTTCCAATAGGGGGATTACTGTATTTTCCAAGTAATCATCCAATTTTATTTTAATATGTGGTGGAATGGGTCTTGGTAGGATTTCTACCGTTTTAGGCGTATCATAACTAATCAATAAAGTGTCTGTTTTTGGTCCATCGGACCATTTATTTTCGTACATGTATCGGAACATAGAACGGGTAGTTATTATTGCTCTGATAGACTTGTAGTTAGAACGTGAATATATGTCAGGAAGAATTTTTTCGATATGTTCCTGTCTATTTAGCTCCTTAAAAGATTTGATATTTGGAAATTTATCATGCAATATACTAAAAAAATCACTCAAATATTGGATGTTTTCTTTAAACGTTTTAGCTTCCCAAGTTCCAAGCATATTTACAAAATACCTTTTTACCGTTTGGCGTAAATGAGTATTTTCCAATTTAGTCAATTTAACGATAAATTGAACAGGAGAAAGATGTTTTGGATAATTCTTCAATAACCTTCTTACATCCCACACATCTTCTTTGAGATATTCTTCTCGTTCTTTTGGGTTTTTAATGTATTCAACTTCGTGATGGGCAGGGTAGTCATCTTCGTAGTGTCTTACCTGAACACCCATGTTTTCTAAAAGCTCAGTGAACCGTTCATCTTTAATAGCGTTATACCAGGTAAATGTACTTTTATATCCTGCTATAGTAGATAATTCGTCATACTTTTTATCTCGGTTTTCAGGTTGTTGTAAGACTTCAAAAAATGTTTTCTGCCCCTTACTCATCCAAGATGTATCAATAGCTCCAACGGGAAAAGGAGTTACAGTTGCTTTTGTTTCTAAGTTTTCCGAACCTGATGAAATAGGATGAATTGTTGCTTTAATTTTTACCATTTTCTCGCTCCTTACGTTTTTCTTCTCTATAATCACTCATTCGCTTGTACTCTTTTTTATGGTCTTCTACATTTAAATGTGCGTATATACCCATCGTTGTCGACACGTTTTTATGACCAACTCTTTCGGAAATGTATTTCCAGTTTATCGGTTCACCTTTGATGATGTATTCTCTTGCTAATTCGGTAACATGAGTATGTCTTAATTTGTGGGTGTTTAACTTAATCTTTGTTTTTTTGTTGTAATAGTTAAGGATTGATGAGAGGGTTGATTTTTTCATTGGTTTACCATTTTCAATAGGATTATTACTATTAACCACCACAAATAGAAAGTCGCTATCAGGGTCACTGTTTACCCAATCACTACTAATATATCTATCTATTAAAACCATTAGGTCAGTTGGTAAGTGAACGAACCTGTCTCTTCCATACCCCGCTTTAGCTCTCGAACCGTTTTCGTTATCAGGTCTGAAACGAACATGAATACCTTGCTCACCATAATCAATGTCTTCAAGTTTGATGCCTAACAGCTCACCAGACCTTACACCACCCTCTTTTAGAACAAGAAGGATAATCTTATCTCGTAAGAGATTAACAGCCTCTAAATACTTCTTAAAGTCCTTTTGTTCAATGGTCTTTGGGATAATTTGAGGAACCTTTGATTTAAGAGTATTTTTCTGTACTGTTTTATTCCTTCTTGTATGAGCCAACATATCTTTGTCCCTCATCGCATTTGTAATCATTACATTACGGTAGACAACAGGATTATCTTTTATCCTGCCACTGGCTTTGAGCCAAAGGAATAAAGAGCTTACTCTATCTATAATTGCATTAACAGTTGTAACTTTTATGTCGTCATCCTCATAGTCGTAATCTAACATGTCTACATTTTCATAAAACCTATATGGGTTCTTTAACCACAATTTGAATTTTGTTAAAATATCAGGTTTACCATCAATGTCCAGAATTTGTAATCCTTTAATCTTTAAAAATACAACGAAATACCATAAGTGATAACAGTATGTTCTTATTGTATTAGGAGATACCTCTCGTTCAGCTCTTGCCTGTATTATATCGAGATATTCTTTTACTAATGGTATGAAATCAAGGTTTTCATCCATGAGATAATACATTACACCATTTTTTGTTTGTGCCTCTCGTATAGATATAACTTCATGCCATTTACCTTTTAGTGTTTTTTCTTTTTTAGGTATATTCATCTAACTATTAACTCCTTTAACCCATTTATTAAAATCAAGGTCCTCGGACTACCGTCCTGCGGAGTGCTATCCTCGCACCGAGGCTACATTCCCCCTTTTATCAAAAGAATATAATTAATATTCTGATAATAACATGGATTATCTATTATTACTATGTATTTTAAATTTATCCGTTTAGATAAAAAAAGATAGTAGGGATAATCAATCCTTACTATCTTTACTGTTAATATTTATATATCTTTAA
>NZ_JAQFUL010000160.1:0-4596 GCF_027716265.1 Bacillus cereus group sp. Bc031 | reverse complement strand
TTTGTTTTTAAATGCGTTTTTACATTGGATAACTGTTCCACTTCTACTTGTAAATCTTGTTTTTCCTTAAAGGCTTGAGGCGATAAATGTTTTTTCTCTGAACCTTCTCCCCGTTCTACATCAAAACCTTTTTCCCGCATTTCCAATGGAAAGTCCTGTTGTAAGGATGTTAATTCTTTTCTCGTAAACATATCTTTCGCTGACAAACGATTGTCTTCTGTAATTGGCATCACACCAATATGCATATGTGGTGTCGCTTCATCCATATGAACCATCGCATACAACGTATTTTGTTTCCCATAACGCTTTTGAATAAACGCTAGTGAACTCTCAAAATAACGTTTTTGTTCCTCTAAACTTAATGAATGCATGTAGTCAGGCGAGGCTGTTACGACAAATTCAGAAAGTACAACCGAATTCACCCGTGGCTTTCGTTTGACTCGCTCACTGATCTCTTGTTTAATTGTGCTTTCATATCTGATTTTTTGTTGATTTAACAAATCATAATTCTGTTCACTTTTTGAATAATCGATGTCTAAATTTGATTTACTTTTACCTTGTCTTTGATTATGTTTTTGAATTCCTTGCACATCAGAAATTTGAAATTTCTGCATGTGAATGATTGCGAACTTGTTCATGTTTTTCCCTCACAATTGTCTTCCGTAAGAGGACTACTTTTGAGACTATCATAACATATCGAGAGAGCGAATCCAAAGTTTTGGTATAGCCCACTATACCAAATTACATTTGGTGTGGGCTCTGCGAGACCTTGTTGGCTTCGCCAAATCACGCCGTAGCGTGATAAATACCAGGGGCTTTGCCCCACACCCCACAAGGGGAACCCTTCCCCTTGACCCCATCAATCGAACTCCCCAACCCCTCCAATCCTTGAGGGGCTTCCTCGCCGGTTGGCACCCCCAAAACGAATCGTTTTGAGGAACTGCCAAGAGGATGAAAAATCAGCTGCACGTGTCCACTCCTTAATGCTCCTTTCATGGATCAGCACAAAACGCTGATCCATTTCAGTCCGCTTACCGTTGACACTTACCTTTAATCTTTTTCCAGATTTCTTTTATAAGACTTAGCCTAGATGCCGGTATGTTTAACTTTAGGGATACCGTGGACAATGAGGTTAATCCACCATCTATATAACGAAGACCAGTATCCTTTTTTGAATATATTCGTCGTAAGAGATTGAATCACGACCTGCAAGATATTTAGCAAAACAAAGCATGCTTTCTTCTAATTCTGTAAATCCAATTGATAAATCTCTTTTGACTACCTCTAAAGAAGATTGTACATCATCAGGTAATTTTTCTGGTACCTTAATTTGAGTCAAAATCTTAGAACGTGTTGCAAATTCCTCACCCACATTACCCACATTTAATGTTAAATTATATAGTTCCTCCTCACTTAGTTCACCATTCATTTTATTCAGATTATTTAATAATTCCATGCTAGTAATAACCAAATCAGTAACTTTATTTTCAAAACTTATAAAAAGGCGTTGCTCAGTATTCATTTCTGTTTTAGGGGTCTGTGTAGTAATGGAACAAGAACGGCAATAAGATTTTATCATTATCAAAAATCAAGGTTTTTGATAATGATAAAATCTGTGCTAAATAAAGCTTTGATACGTTAATACTACGTTATCAAAACTATTATCCTAATCAAATTAACAATAACAACCGTTTTTGATAAATTTAATAAATATTAAACTTTTAATCAGTAAGATATTTATTTTTTGGATAAAAAAACTTTATTGTTAGCTATATTGAAGTGAAAATATAGGTTATTGCCGTTTCTGTTCCGTTACTACACAAACCCCTTTTAGCAAAAGTTGTTAGAGGGGAAATCAAACCAAATAAGCAACTGAATAAAATTACATTGTATTTATTAAAAAAAAACATGATTTATCTCCACCTAAATCTTTTATTTTATCTAACCTTATGATGTTCCAAAGTAATAATTTTATTTTAAAGATCAGAAAAAGGGCTTATTTGGGTATATACATAAATTTGTACCCTGCATACGTTGATAAGGTGCAACCACCCAACTGGTAATTCCAACAAAACTTCTGAAAGGATCTATTATGAACGATGCAATTTGCAAATCTTTAAAAACAATCCTTTGTAGGAAAAAACATGGACATTTAAGGGTTACTTGTAGGGATTCTTGCGAATTCCTGACATCAATAAACACATACATCCATACTTTTCATTGGGAGCAAGTATTTTAATATGGTAATCTAAACTTAGCTTTGTACATTTTTTGTCAAAATACCCTTAGAATAAGTCACTTTTTTAAGTGACTTATTTTTTTTAATGTATTGTGATAAACTGTAATCGAAATAAAAAAATTTCCTTAACTAAAATATTTTCAAACACATATACATAGTGTAAAGGAGACACACTCCTTATTGAATATATATAAAAAAAGGTTGAATCCCTTTCACCAGGGATTCAACCTTTTTTTTGTGTGTCCCCCTTGTTTTTGGGTGTGAGTGCTGGCTCGCCGTGTGGGGGCGAAACCCCACATAGCGTTGATTTGTCTGAAAAAAGAATCCTACCCTGGGCGGAAGAACTGGCGATTCGGCTGGTACAATTGCTGATCCAAGTCGAGCAACTTAACCCCGTTTTTGGTCTGTTCGGCTTGGCGAAAGCTAAAAACCAGCCGAAAAAAGTTCCGCAAGGAAGAAACGTAGTGAAAAAGGTGGAGATTTTTGAATGCCTTTTATTCAAAAATACTACCTGTTCCTTGCGGAACTTTTAGCCTCTTAAATAGAGAGTGAGAGTATAAGAACTATTAAATGTTTAAAAAAGGTTGATATATCAGTGGTTTGAGAGATTTAGCACCGTATCATTTTTAATACGGTACCGTATTAAAAATGATACGGTTAATAATCACAAAAACAAAAAAAAGGAGTCTTTAAAGACTCCTTTTTAAAACAATTTTTGAGGTAATTTTTTAAGTATTGAATTATCCTTCATTTGTTTTTTAAACATTAAAACTAGATGTTCTTTTACATCATCTTTATCTCCAACATATATGATATTTGGGTTAATAAATAATACATAATCTTTAGCTTGTTTAATATCACAGGCATCTCCGGAAACAGCTTTAGCAAAAATACCTTTTTTAATCAAAGCATTTACCACTCTACTAACTTTTGTTCTAGATGTATTTAAACAATCGGCTAAACCTTGAATTGTCAAAGCATTTGCCGGTTTTTTCATTATGTCATCTACAATAGCATTTGAATGCATACTAATATTTGATTGAATATCAGTTAAAAAAATCTTTTCTTCACTGGTAAGATATTTTTCTTTTCGTAAAAACTCCCAATTTTTTTGCAGGAATTGGGCAAACCTCACTTTTGATTGTGGAGATTTCTTCGTGCCTATGTAAATCTCTTTACCACCAGTCGCTTTACTCAAAACTTTTAATGCTTCATCTACTGTTTCTTGATCTATTCCATTATGTTCTTCTTCAAAATACCTCTGTTCAATCTCTAAATCACGTTTTATAGCATTTTTTTCAGCTTGTCCAAAGTTAATAACCTTTTTTGTCATGTGTTGTTGCTCCTCTCATATTACGAGCACCAACGTAAATACCTAAACTTTCTATTTGATTATCAATCAAATTATGATAATCTATTTACGCAAACGAGTTTAGGTATTTTCGCTGAAATACCCTTTAAAACGAGCCATGCTCCAACATGGCTCGTTTTTTAATTTTATCACACATAATCTCCCAAAAGATTGTCAAATAAAGTTTCCCTAAGTTTTTATTTACCTTTTTGAATGTCTTCTAGCGCTCCATGTCATATCCTCGATGTCTACTTATTTTCTTCTTATTTTCACGTTCATGTTCCCGTTCAAAATGATTTTCTACCTCTCTCCCAACGAGTTCATTCTTAACAAGTCCTCTAAAAGCCTTAAATTGCTCTTTAAAGACCTTTTTCGTCTGTTGATATAAAACCTTTATGTTTGCCTGTAAATCCCTTATATGGGCTTTTAAAGAGCCTATTTCAGTATGTAATTCCTTATTCGCTTCTTCTAATTCCCGATTTTGTTTATAAGAATGTTTTAAAGCAAGATGATTCCCCTCAATTGTTTCTTCTAAGTATTTATTATTTTCTCTCAAGCTATGATTCTCTTTTACCAGATCCGTCTTCTGTAAACGCTCATAGTCTTTTTTAACAATCACCGCTGCATCAACCTTTTCTTTCATATCTCTCCATTGCTCACGTGTAACCACAATGTTTCCTGTTTTTTTCTCTGTGATTTCTGGCTTTCCAAACAGTTTTGTTGTGACTTCTGTTTTTGTTTCTTCTCGCAAATAAGACATTGACACTGGCTTATCTGGAATTTGGTTTCGAAACATTTCAAATTCCTGTTTCTTTTCTTTTATTTTTTTATCTAAACTCAAAAATTGTTGCTGAATTTTTTGTAACGTTTCATTCTGTTTTTCGATGTAATTTGTGGTTTGTTGTAATTGATTATGGGTTTCCGCTACTTTTGTTTTTAAATGCGTTTTTACATTGGATAACTGTTCCACTTCTACTTGTAAATCTTGTTTTTCCTTAAAGGCTTG
>NZ_JAQFUL010000159.1:0-4837 GCF_027716265.1 Bacillus cereus group sp. Bc031 | reverse complement strand
AGACGTGGTACCGGAAACCACCGCTCTATCCGACTGAGCTATGGGCGCATGATAATAGAAAACACTTCATTTTCTTCTCATAATAATAGCAATAAAATCCATCTAAATCAATAAAAATATCCCCGTAATCCTTTATGACGCTTAGTTATGAGTATATTAACAAAGCACCCCCCTAAATTTTCCAATCATAAATTCACCCCAACTCACAAATTATAATCTTTGAATTGATATTCCAAAGGAGGCTTCATTCAATGACTGTAATTACGAAATTAAAACAAACTGTTTCTGGATTAAAAAGTGCACAAGCTAGCTTAGAGGGATTCGCTCTTGATACGGATAACCAACAAGCTAAGCAACTTTTCCAAACAGCTGCACAGCAAACACAAACGATTATCGATTCTTTAAACCCACGCGTTGAAGAAGTCAAACAAGAAGAACCACAATACTCACAGCAATAACGAATCAGTCTTGCTGTGAAATAGAAAAAGGATGATATGCAGTCATCCTTTTTCTATCACATTACATATTGCAATAGAAATGGAATGATAAATATGCAAAAACTCGGACTCATAACCGTATTATTTGCCCTTCTATTTAGCTCTTTTACCGGATGTGATAATAGTCCTTTAGATAAAAAAGTGAAAGAAGAAGCAAAACGAACGGAGAAAGAGAAAGGTCCAAAGTTAACAAAAACGAGTATGGAATCCTTTAATCAATCTATATCACAAGGAGCCAAGAAAAGAGCTCTCACTATGGATGAAATTATAAAAAGTACAGCAGTAAATTCAAATTTAGATCTCTACATAGCAGTTACACCTGAGCATCACGAAAGATTTGGATTAAAACCTCTCCGTAAGAAGCTCCAAAAGCAGCTAAGTGATGAGCACCCCACTTTCGATGTTCGTGTAAGTACAGATAAAAAAATCTTTATGTTACTTGAAAAGCTTGAAAGAAAAATTAAGGAAAAGAAAATATCTAAAGATGAAATTAATAAACAATTAAAATTCATTGGTAAAAAAATGGAGTCTAACACTTAACGCTTTTTAAAAGAAAAGGAAGGTTTGCAATGTCTAGTAAAGATAAAAACTTAACCCCTGTGCAACAGGAATATAAAAAATTCGAGCAAGAACGCGAACCGAAGCGTCCTGTCTTAAAAAACTGTATAAAAGCCTTTTTCGTTGGTGGTTTCATTTGCCTAATTGGGCAACTCATTTCTACTTTTTATATTACGTATTTCGATTTCACTGAACGCTCAGCAGGGAATCCAACAGTCGCAACTCTTATTTTCATCTCCATGTTATTAACTGGATTTGGTATATACGATCGGTTTGGTCAATTTGCCGGAGCAGGCACAGCTGTACCTGTCACTGGATTTGGTAACTCCGTTATTGCCGCATGTATCGAACACCGCACAGAAGGTTTTGTACTCGGCGTTGGTGGTAACATGTTTAAATTAGCTGGTTCTGTTATTTTATTTGGTGTATTTTCCGCTTTCGTCATCGCACTTATTAAAACGATTCTCGTTCAATGGGGAGGGCTATAAATGTTACAAGGACACCGAACGTGGGTATTTGAAAACAAACCAGTTATTATTTCGACGGGAGTCGTTGGCGGGCCGTTTGAAGCTAAAGGCAAAATTCCAGAAGACTTCGATACCCTCCATGAAGATTTATGGCTCGGACAAGATTCCTATGAAAAAGCACATAAAATTTTGTTCGAAGAAGCTTGTAGCCGCGCTACTGAAAAGGCAAAACTTCGTAAAGACGATATTCAATTTGTACTCGCAGGCGATTTAATTAATCAAATTACCCCTACAAGCTTTGCTTGCCGTACACTGGGCACTCCTTATCTCGGACTATTCGGCGCTTGTTCTACTTCTATGGAAGGTTTAGCACTTGGAGCAAGTATCGTAAATGCAAAAGGCGCAAAATATTTATTAACTGGTGCATCCAGTCATAATACAGCTGTAGAAAAACAGTTCCGCTATCCTACCGAATATGGTGGGCAAAAACCACCTACCGCGCAGTGGACAGTAACCGGAGCAGGAGCTGCTATTTTAAGCGATACTGGACACGGTCCTAGGGTAACATCTGCCACAATCGGACGAGTGGTTGATATGGGATTAACAGATCCATTTAATATGGGAGGTGCAATGGCTCCAGCTGCCGTTGATACAATTGAAGCCCATTTACGCGAACGACAAATTGATGCCTCTTACTACGATTTAATCGTAACGGGTGACCTCGGACATGTAGGACGCGAAATTGCTTATGACTTATTACATAAACACGGAACGAAAGTAACGAGCGAACAGTTTCAAGATTGCGGGCTGCTCATTTATAGAGAAGGGCAACCTGTCATCGCTGGCGCTAGTGGACCAGGGTGTTCCGCAACGGTCGTATACGGTCACTTATTAAACCGAATGAAAAGAGGAGAGTTTAATAAAATACTTGTCGTTGCGACAGGCGCTTTACTATCTCCACTTACATTCCAACAAGAAGAAACGATTCCGTGTATCGCTCATGCCGTTTCGATTGAATTTGGAGGTGCAACGCAATGATTTTTTTCTGGGCTTTCGTCATTGGCGGACTTATATGTGTAATCGGCCAACTTATGTTTGATGTTGGAAAGCTAACACCAGCTCATACAATGGCAACACTCGTTGTTGCTGGAGCTATATTAGATGGATTCAATTTGTATGAACCATTAATTGATTTCGCTGGAGCTGGGGCAACTGTACCTATTACAAGCTTTGGTAATGCCCTCGTTCACGGTGCAATGGAAGAAGCTGCAAAACATGGCATCGTTGGCGTTATTACCGGCATGTTTAAAGTAACAAGCGCCGGTGTATCCGCAGCTATTATTTTCGGCTTCATCGGAGCATTGCTATTCAAACCGAAAGGATAAGGTGTTCGTATGACAGTTATCGCTAGCGTCAAAACCTGCCTTGCTAGTGTAAGGGGCGCTCAAGCAAGTTTGAGCTCCCTTTCACTACATTCACAGGACGCAGAATCAAAACGTGTATTTCATGAATGTATGTTAGAAATGGAGAGCATCATCGCTGATTTACAAAATAGAGTTTCAGTATTAGAACGTGAAGAACCTCAATATAAAGGGTTTTAAGTAGACTGGAGGAAATGACTATGTCTCACCTGCCGGAATGGACACTTGTCATTCTTCGCTCTGTATTCATATTAATTATTTTATTCGCTATTACGAAATGGTTAGGGAAAAGACAAATCTCTCAGCTCTCCTTTTTTGAATACATAGCCGGAATGACAATCGGTGACATCGCTGCCCAAGTATCTACAGGGCTCGATTCAAAATTTTTCCACGGCGTCTTTGCGATACTCATTTTCGCTGCGGTACCTTTTTTCACAGGAATCCTCTCTTTAAAGAACAAAACAGCTCGGGACTTCTTTGAAGGGAAATCTACCGTATTAATAAAAGATGGAAAGATACTCGAAGATAACTTGAAGAAAGAAAAATATACGAGTGACGAATTACTTGAACTACTTAGAGGAAAAAGTGCATTCAGCGTAGCTGAAGTCGAATTCGCTGTCTTAGAACCGAGCGGAGAATTAAATGTATTATTAAAGAAAGATTCCCAGCCACTTACAGCAAAAGACATCGGTTTAAAAGTAGCAAACGAAAAAGAACCACAAACTGTTATTATGGATGGCAATGTCTTAGATGAACCGCTATCCGCAAGTGGACATAACCGCGCTTGGCTACATGCTGAACTAGAAAAGCTCGGTGTTGTTATCGAAAATGTCTTTCTCGGTCAAGTTGATTCATACGGACAACTGACTATCGACATTTATAATGACAAACTACAAATGCCTTCTCCTCAAAACAAACCTTTATTATTGGCATCATTAAAAAAATGTCATGCTGATCTTGAACTATTTTCCTTAGAAACAAAGTCGAAATCAGCGAGCGAAATGTATAGTAAAAACGCGAAACAAATCGAAAAGATTTTAAATAAAGTAACCTATCTTTTAAAAGAATAGATATCGAAAGAACGCTTCAGTTAAAAGGCGTTCTTTTCTTTTTTCTACAGTTTTTATAACGTTTAAATTTATGTAATTCGGTTATGATGTTGAAGATACATAAGCAGGGAATTTCAAAAACATAGCGAATATTTCATGGTACAACTACATATTTTTTTGATTTAAAGTGGTTTCGTTTGACCTTTATTGACCATAATTGTATTATAAGACTAAGAAAGCTTTATAAGGAGGAAATAACAGATGAATTTAATTCCTACAGTAATTGAACAAACAAATCGTGGAGAACGCGCTTACGATATTTACTCTCGACTATTAAAAGACCGCATCATTATGCTTGGTAGCGCAATTGATGACAACGTAGCTAACTCAATCGTTTCCCAGCTTTTATTCTTGGAATCTCAAGATCCAGAAAAAGATATTCACATCTACATCAACAGCCCTGGTGGTTCTATCACAGCAGGTATGGCAATTTACGATACAATGCAGTTTATTAAACCGCAAGTATCAACAATCTGTATCGGTATGGCTGCATCTATGGGTGCATTCTTACTTGCAGCAGGTGAAAAAGGAAAACGTTATGCACTTCCAAACAGTGAAGTAATGATTCACCAACCACTTGGTGGTGCACAAGGTCAAGCGACTGAAATCGAAATCGCTGCTAAACGTATTCTATTCTTACGTGAAAAACTAAACCAAATTCTTGCTGACCGCACAGGTCAACCACTTGAAGTACTACAACGCGACACAGACCGCGACAACTTCATGACAGCAGAAAAAGCTTTAGAATACGGTTTAATCGATAAGATCTTTACAAATCGTTAATA
>NZ_JAQFUL010000158.1:0-4858 GCF_027716265.1 Bacillus cereus group sp. Bc031 | reverse complement strand
AAAGTACATTACGTGTTTTTTAGTTTGTTTGAACGAAAGTTCATTTTGTTTTCGTTCTTAAGTTGATGGGCATGCGTTACAGCCCCTATTAGAAACATTGGTGCGATTATGACTAACGACCACATAGCAAACCATGTTTTTGTAAAACTTGTTACGAAAGTCATTTTGCGAAGTAGAAAATTAGGACCTATCACAACTAAAATTAATGACAAACTATATCCAACGCACTGAATAAGTGACATCTGTAATAGTCCGTTATTTACTATTAGAACAGAAGCAATAATCCAAAACGATACGATATTCATTACTGTAAAACCAATTTGCTTCCACGTTTCCTGTCTATCTCTTTCCATCACTTTTACAAGTTCATTTGCGTATTCTTTCGGTGAGCTTCCGAAAATTTCTTCTACGCTTTTTCCATTACTCTCACCTTCTATTAAATGAAGTTCTGCGTCTTCAATAAAGCTTTCAATATCGCTTTCTTTCACACTCTTTGCAGTCAAAAACAACCTCATATCTAATAAAAACTTTCGTGCTTCATTTGATAGCATTATTTTCTTCTCCCCTTCCCTTCAAGTAGACGTTCCACACTACTTTGCATCGCTTCCCAGCGATCCATAAATTCATCCAGTGCGTCTTCGCCATCTTCTGTTAACGTGTAATACTTCCGTTTTGGACCAGATGGGGATTCCTTCATTACACTTTTTATGAATCCTTCTTTTTGCATTCGTATTAATAACGGATAAATACTTCCCTCACTCGCCATTGTAAAGCCATACTTTGCTAGCTTCTCACTCATTTCATAACCGTATATTTCACCTTCAGAAATAATAGCAAGTAAGCATCCTTCTAAAATCCCTTTCAGCATTTGACTTGTCGACATAATTCAAATCCTCCTACTATCTTGTTTTACAAGATAGATAAGCGTAAGTATCTTGCTTTACAAAATAGTATAGCAGAGACTATTTTGCAAAACAAGATAGCTAACAATATTTTTCCAAATCTTTGCAGGATTTTTCTTATCCACTCTCTAAATAGAGCAATATGAGAACTTTATTACGAAGGGATGTTTTTCATCATGGTTACAAATCGAGTTGTTTTTTTAACAGGTGCTGCAAGTGGTATTGGATATGAAATGGGAAACGCTTTTGCAAAAGAAGGGGCAAAAGTTGTTATTACCGATCGTCTTGAAGAACGTGCAAAAGAAGCTGCTGAACAACTACAAAAAGAGGGCTTTCAAGCTATCGGCTTAAAATGTGATGTTACATCCGAAGAAGAAATAGAAGCATCCATTTCTCAAACTGTTACTCATTTCGGTTCATTAGACATATTAATTAATAATGCAGGCATGCAACACGTTTCACCAATTGAAGATTTTCCAACCGAAAAATTCGAGCTACTAATTAAAATTATGCAAATCGCTCCTTTTATCGCCGTTAAGCATGCCTTTCCCATTATGAAAAAGCAAAAATATGGCCGAATTATTAATGTAGCTTCCATTAATGGCCTCGTTGGATTCGCTGGAAAAGCTGCTTATAATAGCGCAAAACATGGTGTAATTGGATTAACAAAAGTTGCCGCTTTAGAAGGGGCTACTCACGGAATTACTGTTAATGCGCTTTGTCCCGGTTATGTCGATACCCCTCTCGTACGGAATCAATTACAAGACTTGGCCACTACACGAAATGTACCACTTGAAAATGTTCTAGAGGATGTCATTTATCCACTTGTCCCACAAAAACGCTTATTACAAGTACAAGAGATTGCTGATTATGCGATGTTTTTAGCGAGCGAAAAAGCTAAAGGTATAACTGGACAAGCTGTCGTTATCGATGGTGGTTATACTGCTCAATAAAAAATAAAGTTTGCTCACGAAGAGCAAACTTTATTTTTTATCGCGAGGATCATCATACTGTAGTAATTGCCGTGGCAACTTCTCTATTGCAACAATTACCCCATCTAATTTACTTTCAATTCGATGAAGTAAATATAATGTTACAACAATTGGAAACCCTACATTACCTATCATCTTGATCCACTCTTCCATCTTTTTCTCCTCCTTTCATTATATAAATAAGAAAAAAGAACACATTTAGGCATAGAAAAACAAGCTATTATGTATTAGCTTGTTTTTTCAAACAATGATGCAATTTCTCGCTTATAATCTCCACGTATAATACCTTGCTCAGTAATAATACCTGTAATTAATTCATTCGGTGTTACATCAAATGCAGGATTATAAACAGTAGTTCCAACTGGCGTTACCTGTTTCCCAAAAATTTTCGTAACTTCTGTTTCATCTCTTTCTTCAATAACAATTTCTGCACCTGTTTGTTTCGTAATATCAAATGTAGATAGTGGAGCTGCAACGTAGAACGGGATATCGAAATACTTTGCTAATATAGCTAAATTCATCGTTCCGATTTTATTTGCTGTATCCCCATTTGCGACAATTCGGTCCGCTCCTACAATAATTGCGTTGATTTCTTTCGTTTGAATAGCATGAGCTGCCGTATTATCTGTAATAAGTGTTACATCAATACCTGCCTGTTTTAATTCCCAAGTCGTTAAGCGACCGCCTTGTAAAACCGGTCTCGTTTCACATGCATATGCATGTAAATGTACACCTTTTTCTTTCCCAATATAAAACGGTGCTAATGCAGTACCATATTTAGCAGTTGCAATACTGCCAGCGTTACAAATTGTTAAAATGTTATCACCGTCTTTAAAGCATGTTAATGCATGTTCTCCAATACTTCGGCATACCGCTTCATCTTCTTGCTGAATACGAAGCGCTTCTTCTTCTAATATTTTTTGCGCTTCTTTTATTGTAGTAATTTCTTGAATAGATTCTCTCATACGCTCGATTGCCCAAAATAAATTGACTGCTGTCGGGCGTGACGTCCCTAAATAATTACAATCTCTATTAAACTTCTTTTGAAATTCTTCAATATGTAAAGTAGTATATTTTTTTGATGCAAGCGCCAAGCCAAATGCAGCTACAATTCCAATTGCAGGTGCTCCTCGTACTTCTAGCATGACAATACTTTTCCATACCTCTTCAATCGTCGTTAATGTTTTGTATTCTGTGCTATGCGGCAACTTTGTTTGATTTAATACTGCAATGGCATCACCTTTCCAACTGACAGACCTCGGAATCGTAACAACTGTACTCATGCTTTTACCCCTCCAGAAACTGTCTGTTGGAATAATGCTCGGAACAGTTGAATATCAGCGTTTTTAGATTCATATTTTATTAGTTCTCTACCTAAGGATAACGCTTGTTTCTTAGCTTGAATTCTCGTTTCTTTATTTGCTATTTCATCTAAATCAGCTACATGTGCTAAGCCAATTGTTCTTCGGATAAGCTCACATCCAGCAAATCCGACCACATCCGTAAAAATATTTTGCAAAATAATCGGCAACCATTGTTTCTCTTTCGTATATGCTTCTACACCTTCTCCAATCCATAACTTCGTAAAAGTGTCTACGAAATAGCTCCATGTTTTCTCAATATGGAAAAATAGCACACTTCTCTGTTCTTCCTCTCTAGATAGAGCATTTAATAATAGATTTGCAATAAATTGCCCGATGTCAAATCCAAATGGACCGTACGTTGCAAATTCTGGGTCAATCACTTTCGTTTCAGAAGGTGATGAAAAAATACTTCCAGTATGTAAATCTCCATGAATGAGTGCCTCTTTTCTCGTTAAAAATTTATATTTATATTGCGCTACTTTTAGTTTTAAAGTTTTATCACTCCATAGTTCATCTACAGCCAATTGTAACTCCGGTTCATAATCATTCGTATCGTAATGACCAAACGGGTCTGTAAATACTAAATCTTCTGTTATTTTACAAAGATCTGGGTTTACAAATGTACCTTCTAGTACCCTTTTTTCTTCTGACTGTAAACCAAAATCTGAAGTATAAAATAAAACATTCGCTAGAAAACGACCGATATGCTGGGATAGAAGTGGATACTCTTCTCCATCTATTAATCCTTTTCTTGTAATAGTTAATCTTGATAA
Organism: Bacillus cereus group sp. Bc031; assembly: GCF_027716265.1. NCBI lineage: Bacteria > Bacillati > Bacillota > Bacilli > Caryophanales > Bacillaceae > Bacillus > Bacillus cereus group sp. Bc031. The sequence continues at coordinate 827 of NZ_JAQFUL010000158.1, read as the reverse complement.
GTCTTCTATGACTGTTACTGCTAACTCTTCATCATGACTGTACACTACCGGCACATATTCAGGTACATACTTCGCGAAAATTTGTAATGCTTTACTTTCAATCGTTGCTCTTTTTATAGACAATGGCCAGCTCTCACCAACTACTTTCGCATATGGTAGTGCTTGTTTTATTATAATAGACTTCTCTCCATCATCTAATTTGAACACGTAATTTAAATTTCCATCTCCAATTTCATGACAAACTACATTTGCTTTCTTTTCAAAATAGCCATGTTCTTTCGCATATTGTACAGCGGTTACTTCTGTTAATGAATAATATCCCATCGTCTTCTCCCCCTTTTTTTAATTCAGAGGTTTTTCTAACACAGAAAAACCTCTTTCCACTAAGAAAGAGGTTTGAAGTTTATCTTCTCCCCTCTTATCTGCCAGAAAGTTTTACTTTCTGCTGGAATTAGCACCGTGCCTTTTGGCGTCATAAACGCCCCATTTCACAATGGTATTACGGTCGGTTGCTGGGCTTCATCGGGCCAAATCCCTCCACCTGCTCTTGATAAGAGTTGTATAATTTTTTAGAATTTTTAACTTTATGTTGAAGACTATACCAAGAATAAAAATCACTTGTCAACATTTTATTTGTATAATTCTGGACGTCGATCCGCAAAAACTGGAATTCCTTTGCGTACTTCTTTAATTTTCTCGAGTGTAAGCTCTCCAAATAGAATTGATTCTTCTTCATTTGCTTCTACAACAACTTATGATGATAGGTAAGGCTTTGATGTAATCTCCACCTTTTCCCCCACCTCACACCGTACGTGCTAGTTTCCTAG
>NZ_JAQFUL010000157.1:0-4967 GCF_027716265.1 Bacillus cereus group sp. Bc031 | reverse complement strand
TTTTATTTAGAATCAAGAGATAAGCGTTTTGTTATATATACCAAGAATAATTATATAATGTGCAACATTATATAGACAAAAAGAAGAGGATAGATACAAACAGAGGGATCCTGCTTGTTCTATCCTTTTGTTGTACTACAAATGACCTCATCTACTACTACAATGTATTTGCTTTTGTAGTGGTACATAAAGATGCTCTATTGGAACTGCTCAAATTGATTGGCTACCCACGCTTCATTATTTTCTGCAATATATTGTTCTGCCAAGATGAGTCGTTGTACAAGTTCTTTCTTAGACATCTTCATATATTTTCGTTGGGTGTTTTCTATGCTTCGGTTTGCTCGTATACGTCGATAATCCACAGAAGTAAAGGCAACAGAACGCTTTTGTAGGGACTGATTAGAGTTTGATTTTTGCTTGTATGTTTTGCTGTGTTGTTTATAATACTCATACAATTCTGGATTTGTTATAATTGTATTAGAGTGAATACCTTTTCCTTCGGAATCAATCTCTTTAGACTTCTCTGATACAGTTTTTAGTGTAACAGGAAGGTTTTCTTTGACCAGAAGGTTAATTGCTTCCTTACCTAATAGGGAGGAGCGTTGGCTTCGAGTTTCGTGAACTCCTTTGAGCCATGTTCGATTATTTTTTGAAGGAAATGTTTGGTTCATATGTCTGTTCCTCCCGATATTTTTCAATCAATTCAATCTCTTTTAATTCATTCCTTGCAAGCTTCCGCATCTGTTTTGCCTTATTTACTTCAATTGTCAAACCCATAGTAGCAAAACGCTTTTCCATATCCTTTGATAATTCAATTGTTTCAAAAAGTTCATGCTTCTTTTCAGGTTGCGGAATCTTTGCCACACATCCTAAACATGCCATTTTCACAGGACATACTTTGTCTGTCACACAAGTACCGCCTAACACGTTGTTGTATACACCTACTTTGGCTTTGTATTCCTCCCATTCCCGCTGAAGTTCTTCGGGACTCCGAAGAATCACTTCATCTAAATCAATATAGTTAGCAATCACGTCATGTAATTCTCCAATTTTTTCAGCTACTTGACTTGGAGTAGGTTCCGAATAATATTTTGTTACATTCACGTCATACTGATGGAGCATTTTTGCTACAATGTCAATCGGAATGTCTTGACGTTGAACAGCTTCCGTTGCGAATGCATGACGTAGTAAGTGTGTTTTAATAATCACAGTTTCTCCTTCTTGCGTCTCAAAAAACAATCCATGCAAGAGAAAACGTAGGCAGGCAGTAACTGAATGTCTATTGAGTGCTTTCTCATTATATTGAAAGAAATAAGGTTTTGGCTCTGGGAATAGGTGTTTCCTTTCACCCCGATAAGTTACGTTTGGAATTGTCCCGTTGTAATGTTCTTTCAACATCAAATTGACTCTCTTTATCAGTTGAAAGGTTTGCTTGCTGATTGGATAAGATTCAGGCTTATCTCTCCCTTTTGGGATGGCATAGAAGGAGAATTTTAAATCTCCATTTACTTTGATAGCTCGTAAACAATCTTTTTCACTGTTAAGCTGTAATAATTCGTTCAGTCTCGCTCCTGTTGTTGTGAAAATATCTACTGCTAACAGACCGAAGGTTGTTGCGACATAAAATGCTTCTACATCAAATAGAATGCCTTCGGCTTTACTACTGTGAAGAGAAACAAAGGTACTTGTACATAGAATGCCCTTGTGTTTGGGGTAAAACGGCTCGGGGTTTCCTGTTAAATTCTCTTCTCCATACCCCCATGAAAACAAGAGTTTTCGTTTCTGCATTATTTCTTCCTCTGTCGCGTTTGGATACCACATCCCCAACACACCTTCTTGCAGGATTTCTGTAAACCATAGCCCCTCCGCTACATCATCATCTTCCAATCGTTCAGCTTTCAAAAACTCTACAAAATACTGATTATTTGCTTCGGAATACGTTCTTGTACGCTGTTCTGCTGACTTTACAATGGATTCTGTAAATTTCTTCTTGTGATACAAAACAAAGGAAGATTTGTCCCATAAACGGAAGTGAAACCGCTCTTCAATACGTTCAGGCTCGTTATAGTGAAACTCTAAGGGGAGAGTGACATCACCTTGTTCAGCTTTCTTACAAGCTATCAGAAAGGCTTCTCGCAATCGTTTCATCTGATTCCAACGGAAGTTTGCTTCCACCCGAATGTGAGGAAGATACGGCACGATGGCATCCGTTTCACTCTTGCGAGTGTTTCGGGCTTGTTCCTTTGCTTGTTTATTGAATATAAAATCTCGACTATCAAACATAGGCATAGGGAGTAGGAATTGTTGAAAATACTCTTGTTGTTCCTGACTTAACTTTGATGTAAGCCATTTTTTAGTTGAGTAGGAAACAGATTTGTATCTTGTTAGAAATTCTGCCCTTTGGCTATTTGAATGTTCAGGATAAATAAGAACTTTAAAATAGTCATACATATGCTGTTCTGTATCAAAATCAATGAAAGTCTTTAAATCGTAAACATGAAATATACCTTTAAGCCTAACATTTATATGTCTGGTATTGTCATATAATGTTCGTGCACCCAAATTTCTGTCTCTGCCAATAAGCATTGCCAATAATAATTGATTTTGCCAAGGTGTATCTAAACACTGATTAAGGAAATATTTTATAGGTAATTCATCCACTTTATCTAACAGAAATACCCCTCTGCTATCACGCAAACGAAGAATATTTTCATCCACTTTACCCGTTAATTCCTCATAAAATGGGGATGTCGGAAATTTCAGCTTTGTTGTCATTATTCATCCTCCAAATCATCCAATAGTGTTTGGATATCTACTTCTAATTCTGTTTCTTTTGCTGTGTCTACAGCAGTCAGATGGGGTTTATTATTACGTTTCTGTTTCGGTTGTTCTATGTACTCTTTTTCTTTCTCTGCTATATTTTCAAGCATCTTGTCATGAAAACTTCGATATCTTTCTTCGTCAAAGTGATGTTCGTACACTTCAATCGTGTCTTTTTGTTTCCACTTCATGTATTTAATGAGTTCATCTTTTCGCTGGTTAATTTCTGCATTTGTCTTGGAAATATTATAAATCTCACGCATAGTTGTCGTGACATACCAATGTCTTGTTTTATGTGGATTTAACCTTATGCCCATCATCTTCATGACCTTATTCCAATGTGGATACCAAGCCTGATACGAAAATGGTGTTCCTCGTTCCGTCAGGAACATGGGTGCATCGTTAGGTAGAGAATCAAAATTCCGCCCTAAAGGGTCATTTTTTCTACGCTCTTGATTGATATATTGAAACAGAAGTTTCGTTGTGTTTTTGCTGAACCGAAGAAACTTTGCTCTACGTCCATGACTGCCTTTGTTAAACGTGCTGACTTCTTCAAAAGACTTGCGGGAACGATAATCGCCAATGGTCAATTCAATTACCTCTGAAACTCTTGCCCCTGTCTCAAATAACATACGGACAATGACTTTTTCTCGCAATGACCAATTTGCCTGATTACCTGCCTGTTTAACTTTAGGATAGAGAAGAGGATCATCAATAATTTCAGGTTGCCATTCCTCGTTAATGAGCTTGAAGTAAGAATTTGTCAAACGTCTATGCACAATTGGTCTTTCTGTTCCTGCTTCGGCAGGCATTCGAGGTTTGTTCTTTCTCACACCTTCGGTATTTGTTTTGTAATCGTCCAATATCGCATGAGAATCGATAAGGGGATTCGGATAGCCATACTGTCTCAGTGTAATCAAGGACTTATAAAATGACTTGAGAGCGGAAAGGAAGCGATGAACGGTATTCGGACTTTTTTTGGAACGATTGACAAAGCGAAAAGAATCTTTTTCCCGTACTTTACAAGCCATTTCGTCCATCAAATAATCTTCCGCAGCGACCCGTATGGCTTCAGGATAATCGCTCCATTGTACATGTTGCCCTTGATAGTTACTGTATTTGTCTAACCAATTGAAGAATGGAAGAAGGCATTGGAGATACGACAACGCCGTACTTTCTGAAATTTTCCTACTGGCATCATCATAAAAGTCTGTCAGTGGTAGAAATACTTTGTTATTCGGTTCAAACACAAGTAATGTATATCGGCTTTGAACACCTTTTGGACACCGTAAGTGGTAATAACTATCTCTCATTTTCAAAGCCTCCTGTTAGATATTCAGACCCACTTATTCCTCTAACCAATTGAAAATAGGAACTTTTAATTGATATTCATGTTGTATTTGATTCCCCATTGCCTCATATTCCTGTTGGGTAAGGTCGTAGATGTGTTTACTTTGCTTCTTTGGTAACTTAAAAGGGATAGTTGTTGGGCTCCAATTCTCACGGATGGCTTTCTTGATAAACCCATCAGGGTTTTTCACTTTGTTAGTAGATTGTTGCATAATCAATAGAATCTCTAATGTTCGTTTAATCCCAACAACGGAAAGAAGAGTAAGGATTTCTTGCGTTGGAGATGTGAGTGTAACTGCCTCATATGCTAATTTGACTAACTCCAATTCGGCAATTTCTTCCCGTACCACTTGTTGACTTTGCTGAGAATCTCCTTTTACAAATCTTGGTTCTTGCTTTATATATTCAACGTCACCTGCGGGAATTCTCCATCCCTCTTTGTCACTATTGCGAAATGCATTCGGAAACTTTCCAGACCGCAACCATCGCTTAATCGTTTCTTCATGTTTTTTTAAATCTAATGCCAATTCTTTTACTGTATACACGTTCATATAAGCACCCCTCAAAGTGAAAATATATTTCTCCGTCCAGTCTAACCACACTAATGTTGTTGTAAACATCCTTTTTATAAAAATGTTGTTGTTCTATATGAGGTCATAAAGAGGGCTATGTAATAAAAAAAGTACATCGCTCTCATTGAGCGATGTACCAATATTTATATAATGTTACACATTATATGATTCTTCTTGTATTTATAAAGAAAAATAGGCATTACTACTTATTTAGTTTACAGAGTA